>NZ_JAVVQU010000059.1:0-8368 GCF_036655075.1 Niameybacter sp.
CTCCTTATATTAAAAATATTTTTTTGGCTTTATCACCAAAATGTATGTTCAACACTTATTAAACATACATTTTGGTGATAAATTTTACAATATTCCAATCTCTGTATTGTATAATTCTTCTATCACTGATAAAAATGTATTAAATGATGCGATGCTCTCAAAATTCAATACTTCTGTAGGGAAACTAATTTCAAACTTGTCTTCAAATGCAATAATCATAGACATAAATTCTAAAGAATCTGCTATGTACTCTCTTAAATCCAAATCCTCTGTATCGATATCCTTATCAATATATATACCAATACTCCCTAAAACTTCATAAGATTTTTCCCTTATTAATTCAATCATAAATATTTCCTCTTACTTTCTATCTTTATCTTATAAATATTTATAAAATCCATCTTTATCTAGCATTTCTAATGTTTCTACTAAAAAATCTTTTTCTATAGGGCACTGTCTCTGATTTTCTTTATTTAATGCAAGAGATCTATTGCAACTAGATGTAAAACAATTTGCACTAAAAAAACATTTCCTACACTTTCCCTCTAACTCCAAAGTGGTTACCCATAAACTTTGTCTATATTCATCAAGCTCCATAGTTCCATCACTCTTTAGTACACCTATTCTACTTTTATCATTCCTCATAAATTCACAAGTACACTTATATACCAGTCCTGTGCAGTCAATTACAAAATTATTATTTTTAGCACCATAACATAATCCTTGCCCAATTGCTAATGATGAATAAAAACTTGTAGTTACATGTGTATTTTTTTGCTTAGAGACTTCATCTCCATATTTTTCATATACCTTATCAAACTCCTCTTTATCTAATAAATGCTCGGAAAAATCATCTATTAGGGCCCCTCCCCAATTCATAACTGGTCTAAAAAATAAATTAAATCTTTTATCCTCTCCAAAATTTCTTATTAATCCTTCTACAAATTCATCCATATATTCTACAGTATCTTTTGCATAATTAGTTCTTATTGATATATTAAATCTTTTATTACTATTATCTTTAATATCTAGTAAGTTTTTATAAATTTTCTTGTATGACCCCATACCATTTGCTAAAGTTCTTTGATAATCATGTGTTTTTTCTGCACCATCAATTGTAATCTGGTAATATGTAACTTTTGATTTTAACAGTCTATTAAAAATTTCTAAATTAAGTAAATATGCATTTGTTGTTATAGAACTAGAATATATTTTTCCTTCCCTACTACATATATCTATAATTTTTTCAGACATTTGTTCAATTACATTAACTTTTAATAATGGTTCTCCTCCATACCAAGATATATGTAATCCTCTATATTTACTTATATTCTTTTTAATAAATTTCACTATATTTTCTTGTACACTAGTACTAATTGTTTCATGTGTCCTATCTTCATAACAATATTTACATCTTAAGTTACAATCTTCAGTAAGAACTATAATTAACGTTAAGATATTGTTATTATTGATTTCTTCTATGTATTTAAATTTTAGTATTTGATCCTCATTAATTTCTTCTTTCACTAAAAATTTTTTTTCTATCAGTTTTTTTGTTAAGGACTTTTCTTTATTTGCTACTATGTTATTTTTTATATTATAAAAATCTTCTTTATCATCTTTTTTTATTTTGTAAAAAGAATTTATTCCTTGCAAACTATTATATAAAAGCAACTCATCATTATTTTTTTCATGAATAAAATTAAATTTAGAAAATTTATACATTATTATCCCCTTTTATTTTTATAAATTACTATTTATATGTTTTTATTTTACGAATTATTTACCACAAAAACAATTATAATATATACTAAATAATAATTTTTTTTTACTAAAATGTCAACAATTTCTAAGTAATTAAATTATATTTTAAAAAATATATAATTTAATTACTTAATTAGAATCTTAATCCCCCCTGTTTTAAATTAAATATGACGTATACATCATCCATAGATATTTTTGTCGTATAAACCTTATTCTTATAAAACTAATGTATCCCATCTATTGGAATACATAGATTGCCTAGTTCATCTATCTTATACGATGTAATTATTTCAAGTTAACTTCTCTTAGATTACGTCCATGAATGATCACATCATTGATAAGAAACATATTAAAAGTAAAGTTACAACTCTCTAAAATTCTAAAAAAGGTGCTCCACCTATTTTACTAAGTGGAGCACCTTCTTTTTACTTACTATATTCACCTGTAAGGTTGTAAATAAGCCATTCTGCTATATTTGTAATATGGTCTGCGATACGTTCTAGATATTTAATAATCATGATGTAAGCTGCACCACTTGGTACAAACTCACTATTTTTACTCATCTCAATTGTAATCTCTTTGAATATCTTAGTGAATTCTTCATCTATCTTATCATCATATTTACAAATTTCTTTAAGCTTTTCTAAGTCTTTTTGCATAAAGTTATCCAGTGTTTTTGCAAGCATTTCTCTTACATGTGTTGCCATTTTTTCAATATGACGTTTGTATGCAATTTCTTTGGTCCACACACCATCTTCTAAAGTAAGGCTGTAATTACAAATATCCTCACAGTGGTCCCCTATACGTTCCATGTCTGTTACGCTTTTAAGCATAGACATAATAAGTCTTAAGTCCTTGGCAATAGGCTGCTGATGGGTAATAAGACTTACACATTTCTTTTCAATCTCTATTTCCATAGCATCTATCATATCATCACTTTTAATGACTTCTTGTGCTAATGCTTTATTTTGCTGCGTTACCGCTTCTATAGCATTGCCTACAAGTGTTTCTACTTGGTTTCCCATTTTAATCATTTCTAATCTAAGTTCTTCTAATTCTTTTTCAAATACTCTTCTTGGTGACATGATCTCCACTCCTCTTAGCCAAATCTTCCTGTGATATAGTCTTCTGTACGTTGGTCTTGTGGTTGGTCAAATATTTTATCTGTTGGCCCCACTTCTACCAACTCTCCTAAAAGGAAGAATGCTGTTTTGTCAGAAATACGTGCTGCTTGTTGCATATTATGTGTCACGATTACAATTGTATATTGCTTTTTCAACTCATTGATTAAATCTTCTATTTTCAAAGTAGAAATAGGGTCTAATGCAGAAGTTGGCTCATCCATAAGTAAAATCTCTGGATTCATAGCAATACTACGTGCGATACAAATACGTTGTTGTTGCCCACCTGATAAGCTGGTTGCACTTTTTCTTAGACAGTCTTTAACTTCGTCCCAAATCGCTGCCTTTTTCAAGCTATCTTCAACTATTTTATCGAGATCACTTTTTTTCTTGATGCCTTGCATACGTGGACCGTAAGCAATGTTATCATAGATACTCATTGGGAATGGATTAGGCTTTTGGAATACCATTCCTACTTTTGTTCTAAGTTCAATGGGATTCATGTTGAAAATATCTTGCCCTCTAAAGGTAATGCTGCCATCTACTTTAGTGTCTTCCACTAAATCACTCATACGATTTAAGATACGAAGAAATGTAGATTTTCCACATCCTGAAGGACCAATAAAGGCTAGAACTTCATTCTTTTTAACTTCCATATTAATGTTTTTAAGTGCTTTAAAATCTCCGTAATAGAAAGATAAATTCGACACGTTTAAAATGCTATTTTCCATTTTTCATCTTCCTTCCAATCACATAAGTTAATAAGTTAAGTGTAAGTACTACCATAAGTAAAACGATAGCTGTTCCGTAGGCTTCTTCTAAAGAAATCCCTTCTTTAGCTAACATATACAAATGTACAGATAAGGTTCTTCCAGATTCCATCACTGTCGTTGGTACTCTAAATACCATTCCTGCCGTTAAGTAGATGGCTGCTGTTTCTCCAATAATACGTCCTGTACTAAATACAATGCCTGTTAAAATCCCAGGTACTGCACTTGGTAAAACAACTTTCATAATGGTTGCAAACTTGGAGGCTCCAAGAGCAAGTGAACCTTCTCTATAGCTTAGTGGTACTGTTTTTAAAGCTTCTTCTGTTGTCTTAACTACCGTTGGAAGAATCATTAAAGATACTGTCAATCCACCAGCAAGCAGTGAATATCCCATTTTCATTTGAGTTACAAAGAACATCATTCCGAATAATCCAAAGAGAATTGAAGGAACCGCAGCTAAGCATTCTGTAGCAAATCTTAATCCTTTTACAAACTTTGAAGGCTTTGCATATTCACTTAGGTAAATAGATGTACCCATTCCAACTGGTACTGCAATGACAAGCCCCATCACTACCATATAAATCGTTGTGATAATCGCTGGCATGAGTCCTACAATGTTAACATGCCCAATACCTTTCATGAAGATATAGGATAAAATCCAAATAAGCATAGCAAAGGTAGAAAAGGCAATAGCACCAATCACACCATAAATAATCTTTTCTTTTGAAGAAACATATTTAAAAGGGCTTACTCTTCTATCTGCTTTTTTATCTAAGGTAGGTCTTTCGCATACTACGCTATTAAGCTTTGCTTCCACGTGTTTCCCTCCTCTCTGAATAATTGTTAATGCAATGTGTCGCTAAGTTGATACCGATAATAAGTACGAATAAAATCATACCTGTTGCAAAGAGTGCTTGTTGATGCACACCTGTTGCATAGCCCATCTCTATCGCAATATTTGCAGTAAGTGTTCTTACTGGATCTGTAATGCTAGTTGGTAATAATGCTGTATTTCCTGCTACTAAAATAACGGCCATGGTCTCACCAAGTGCACGACCTGTAGCTAATATAATCCCGGCCATCGTTCCTGATTTGGCTGCTTTCAGCTGAACCTTGAAAATATATTGTAATTTGCTTGCGCCAAGTGCTAGAGCACCTTCTTTGTATTCATTAGGTACTGCTCTTAAGCTTACTTCTGTCATACGAATAACAGTAGGTAGTACCATGAGCGCTAAGATGAAGATTACAGCAAGTAAACTACTTCCTGCTCCCTTCCCACCAAAAAGGTCATTGATAAGTGGTACGACTACCATAAGTCCCCAGAATCCATAAATAACTGATGGAATTCCTGCCAATAAGTCAACTGCTGCTGAAAGCACTTTTGCTAAATGACTTGGTAAGACTTCTACTAATACAATTGCTGTACATATTCCTACTACAATGGCTACAAGCATAGCCCCTGCTGTACCATAAAGACTGGAAACGAGCATTGGGAAAATCCCAAAAATTTCACCTGAAGGCATCCAATTGGTGCCTGTTAAGAACGCCCAAAGATTAGTATGTTGAAAGAAAGGGAGTCCACCGACTACAATATAGACTCCCATAAATGCAACTATTGAAATAGTTAGAGCTGCAAAACACCAGAACACTTTCTTCATTATTCTATCCATATGATCACCTTATAAGTTGTTATTATTATTTAATTGAAATGTATTTCTCACTTACAATCTCTTGACCTGCATCACCTAAGATAAATTCTACGAATTCTTTTGTTTCAGCTGATTCTTCTTTATTTGTTAAGATAAGAAGTGGTCTTGAAATAGCGAATGATCCATCTTTTACACTTTCAACTGTTGCTTCTACACCATCCACGCTTACTGCTTTTACAGTATCATCAATGAATCCTAAAGATACGAAACCAACTGCACCTTCTTTTGACGCAACTGTTGCTTTCATTGTACCATTACCTTCTGCAATTAAGGCACCTGGTGACATAGAAGAAACTGTTTTGCCATCAATTTCTTTTTCAAGTTTTAAAATTTCTTCAAAAGCACCTCTTGTCCCTGAACCATCTTCACGAGATACTACGATTACTGGTTGGTCTGCTCCACCTACTTCGCTCCAGTTAGTTATTGTACCTTCAAAGATATCTTTAATTTGTTCTTTTGTTAAATCTGTTACACCGTTTGCTGGATTTACAACGACTGCAATTCCGTCGTAAGCGATTGTTGTTATATCAAAGTTATCATTTGCTTCTTCTGCTTTAAGTTCACGAGATACCATACCGATATTTGCTGTACCATCATGCGCTGCTTTAACACCTGCTGATGAACCAACACCTTGAACTTCTATTACAACATCCGGTTGTTCTTCTTTATATTTTTTAGCTAAATCTTCCATTGGAACTGCTACTGTTGTTGATCCTACTGCAACAATTTTGCCACCTGATTTTGCACTACTACCTGTTGCTTGTGGTGTGCTATCTGCTGTACCGCTTGCACATCCTGTTAACATTGCCATCCCAATTGTTGCTACACCTAATATTCTTAAAAATTTATTTTTCATTTTTATTTCCCCCTTATTTATTTTACGAGACTAAGAATACCTCTTTAATGTTCAAAACATATTGGTGTTTTGTTAAATCCATGTTAAATTACTCATATCATCAAATAACATTTATATTATGAAATAAAATTTCTTCTATATAATTGTCTAGATTACTTGCCCCGTAGTTTTTCTCTTGTTACATTATAATTAGAAGAAATGTAATAAATTGGAGATGATACACAATGCTAGGATTAGCTTTAGAAGGTGGCGGTGCAAAAGGTGCCTTTCATATAGGTGCCATCAAGGCTTTTCTTGAGAATGGATATGAATTTAATGGGGTTGTGGGCACCTCTATAGGTGCATTTAATGGTGCACTGGTCGCACAAGGAGACTTTGATGCACTTTATGAACTGTGGATTACTCTAGAACCCTCTACTTTGTTTGATATAGACAATGATTATATGACTAAGTTGGTCCATAGTGAGCTTTCTTTAGATATGATGAAATACCTCAAGAATAGGACTAAGGTTTTCATTGAAAATGGTGGGATAGATACTGGCAAACTCCGTTTAGTCCTAGACCAGTTAATAAATGAAGCTAAATTGCGTACTTCGACTAAAGACTTTGGAATGGTAACGGTCTCCATTCCTGACTTTAAGCCTGTTGAAGTGTATAAAGAACTCATTCCAGAAGGTAAAATCAAAGATTACATTATGGCAAGTGCCAACTTCCCTGGCTTCAAACTCTGCCCTCTAGACGGAAAGTACTATATTGACGGAGGCATCCATGATAACTGCCCTGTTAACTTACTCCTTCGCAAAGGCTATGACAAGATCATTGCTATACGTACTTCTAGTAGTGATAAGTTCTCTAAGCTAGATACACATCATGCCCAAATCATTAATGTACTCCCTTCAGAAGACTTGGGTGCTGCTTTACTATTTACCAATGACTTGATTAAAAGAAATATCCAACTTGGCTACTTTGATGCACTCAAGACCATTCATGGACTTAAAGGACAGCGCTACTATATTCATCCACTAGAAGAGACTATTATTTGGAATCACCTACAAGCAGTTCCTAATGAAGTAATCCAGCAATTAGGTCAACACCTAAAGTTACCTCCTATGGATAGTAGACGCATGCTCTTTGAAAAAGTCATCCCAACAATTGCCTCACTCCTAAAACTTCCCCCCACTGCTACGTATCAAGACATTTTTATCGCACTCCTAGAAGTCCTAGCTACTAAAAGTGGTGTAGAAAAATATGAGATTTACGCTCTAGAGGATTTCATTCAAAGAATTGACACAAACTTGGTCAAGACATCTCCCACCTATCGTAGGCACAAGAAACTGTTTGGGCGCAAAAAATTGCCCCTACGCATTTTAGACCATCCTAATATAGAAGACTTAGCTTATATCGCATTTGATACACTTACTAAGTAAGATATTTTTGCATATAACAAAAGGCGCCCTTGGGGGAGGCGCCTTTTGTTTCTGTTTATATATTCATACAAACTGAAAAAGGGATAAATAATATGGGGAGATTTTAATCTTTGAGTATGATATATAGCTCTCACTGTTAGGGAAGATTAAGGCTACATATCAACTACTCATGCCTCTATCATAACTAACTTTCTTGAATAAGTTATGAAGATACCTCTTTATTTTAAAATTGCACAAAAAAGGCGCCTTGGGGAGGGCGCCTTTCTTTTTTCCGTTTATATTTTATACAAACTGAAAAAGGGATAATAATATGGGGAGATTTTAATTTTAGAGAGAGTTGTGTAGCTTCAAATTGTTAGGGAAGATTTCTGCTACACCTCTTCTCTTCATGTATTATTATGCCTTCTATTTTTTAACAAATTATGTCCTTGCCCCTAATAAATTAAGAACTTTTTATAAAGAATTCTTTATATCACTTGTTTAGAGAGCCTCCAGATTAGCCCCCCTGTTACAATTAACATGAAGAAGGTAGTAAGCAAGCTACCCTCTATGCCAAATGCCCCACCATTCCATAGCGTGGGAATACTCATTTCTGTCTTAAATAAACTAACATCTAACACATTTCCACTGACACTTATACCAAATACATTGCCTTGGAATAAGTTCCATGCTGTATGAAAACCACAAGCTGCCCATAAGTTTTCTTCTTTTAACACAAGTA
>NZ_JAVVQU010000059.1:8468-11947 GCF_036655075.1 Niameybacter sp.
CCCCCTGCTACTGCAAAGGATATGGCATACTGCATATATTGTAAGTAAATCATACTAATAGCTGTTTCAGTGGTTCCAAAGAGTCCAATCCCTACAGCGGATGCAATCCCTATTCCTACTGAAAGCAAAAGGGTGAATACAAATGGCATCAAAATAATAGAAACTAAGCTTGGCTCACTTCCTGTACGGGCAGCTACAAGCATTTTATTGTTCTCTAACATCTCATTCGCTCCTTAGAAAAAGAAGAGGATGATTATTCCTCATCCTCTTCTTCGTATTCTCCATCTTCATATTCATCTTCGTACTCATCATCATCGTCAGCCACTGGTTCGCTAGCTTTAGAGATTGTAAGGTTTGGAGCTGCTACTGCTGCTACCGCTGCTCTTTTAACTGGGATACGAACGCTTTTGTTAAGACCAAGTTCAATGATAAATAAATCATTGATCATATCTACAACTTTACCGTAAATACCTGTTGTAAGTAAAACTTCATCCCCTACTTTGATAGAACTTTGCATATCTGATACTTGTTTGTCTCTTTTCTTTTGTGGACGAATAATTAAGAAGTACATAATTAAAAAGAAAAATCCAAGGTAAAGCACTGTTGACATAAGCATTCCGCCTGATGATTGCATAAATTTTCTCCTCCATTATAAAAAAATTATTTGTTATTATATCCTTCTAGACGCATTTGTTTGTACTTAGCGAATTCGCCTTTGTCTAATGCATCTCGAATTTCAGTCATTAAGTTGTTGAAGTAGTAAAGGTTGTGAATAACACAAAGTCTCATACCTAACATTTCTTTTGCTTTTAAAAGATGTCTAAGGTAAGCTCTACTGTATTTTTGACATGTTGGACATTGACATTCCTCACTAATTGGGCTCATGTCCTTTTCAAATTTTTGGTTGAAAAGATTCATCTTGCCGTGGTTGGTGTAAACATGTCCATGACGACCATTACGTGCTGGTAATACACAGTCAAAAAAGTCTATACCACGCTCAACTGCTTCTAAAATATTTTCTGGTGTCCCTACACCCATTAAATAAGTTGGTTTATTTTGAGGTAAGTATGGCACTACTGCTTCAAGTACATTGTACATGTCTTCGTGGCTTTCCCCTACTGCAAGTCCGCCTACTGCGTAACCTGGTAAGTCAAATTCACGAATTACTTTAGCATGTTCAATACGTACATCTGGTAAAACACCGCCTTGGTTGATTCCAAAGAGCATTTGTTTTTTGTTGATGGTATCTTCTAATGCATTTAATCTGTTCATCTCATCCATACAACGTTTAAGCCATCTTGTAGTACGTTCTACTGAAGGTAAAATATAATCTCTATCTGCTAATGCTGGTGGGCACTCATCAAATGCCATGGCAATTGTTGAGGCAATGTTAGATTGAATTTGCATACTCTCTTCTGGACCCATGAAAATCTTACGACCGTCAATGTGAGATGAGAAGTATACGCCTTCTTCTTTAATCTTACGCATAGCTGCAAGTGAAAACACTTGGAATCCACCTGAATCTGTAAGAATAGGCTTGTCCCACACCATGAACTTGTGTAAACCACCTAATTCTTTAATCACTTGATCACCCGGTCTTAAATGTAAGTGATAAGTATTGGATAACGCAACTTGTGTATGGATATTGTGAAGGTCCTCCGCACCTAGTGCACCTTTAATGGCTGCTACTGTAGCTACGTTCATGAAAACGGGTGTCTCTATTGTACCGTGTACAGTATGAAATCTACCACGCTTTGCTCTGCCTTCTACTTTTAATAGTTCGTACATATTGGTGTATCTCCTATCTGTCATATACTACCATACAGTTTACAAGAAAAAGTATGTGATTACAAGAATACTATCTTGTATTTTTATCATTTTTTCTTACTTTTAGTCACTCTTATTGAATGTATTTGTATAATTTGGTACAATTAAGACAAATTTTTGATGGGAGGTTTTCATATGTCCGGTTCAATTTTTGGTAAACACTTTTCAGTATCTACGTTTGGTGAATCTCATGGTCTTGCCATTGGTGTCATCATTGATGGCTGCCCTTCTAATATACCTCTAACAAAGGAAGATATTATGAAGAATATGGTAAGAAGAAAACCTGGCAACGCTAAAGTTGCCACTGCGCGCAAAGAATCTGATGCAATAGACATTTTATCCGGTGTCTTTGAAGGGAAAACAACAGGTACACCCATTTGCCTTATGATTCGTAATGAGGACCAACGTTCTCATAACTATGACAATCTTAAAGATGTGTATCGGCCTTCTCATGCCGACTATCCTTATCAACTCAAATATGAAAATCGTGACTATCGTGGTGGTGGACGCTCTTCTGCTCGTGAAACAGCTGCCCGTGTAGCCGCAGGTAGCGTGGCTATGTGTGTTCTTTCAGAGCTCGGTATTCATATTCAAGCTTATACAAAGGCACTAGGGCCGATTACTATTAATGATGATGAATTAGACTATAATGAAATTACAAACAACTTACTTTCCATGCCTCATGCTACTAAAGCTCTTGAAGCACTTGACTACATTGGACAAATGAAAGCGGAGAAAGACTCCATCGGTGGTGTCGTAGAATGTCAAGTTATAGGTATGCCTGTAGGCGTTGGCGAACCTGTCTTTGACCGTTTAGATGCTGTACTTGGACAAGCTATCATGAGTATTAATGCAGTGAAGGCCTTTGAGGTAGGTGAAGGCGTTAAGGCAAGTACTATGAAAGGCTCTGCTTATAATGATAGCTTTTATACTTCTAATAATCTAGGCCACTATGGTGAACCCACTTATAGGGGTCATGGCTACTGTGGTCATCCTAAGCGTCAGCACGTCTCAGTACATAAGTATACCAACCATTCTGGTGGCATACTAGGAGGTCTATCTGATGGTAGTCCCATCCTCTTACGTGCACATTTTAAGCCAACGCCATCCATTGCATTGCCTCAACAAACCATCAATCATGATTTAGAGAATGTAGGACTTACTATAGAAGGACGTCATGATCCAACTGTAGTTACACGTGCTGTTGTTGTAGTAGAAGCCATGACTGCTCTTGCTCTATGTGACCTACTCCTTTGCGGTGCCACTTCTCGCATCGACCAATTAAAGGCTGCTTACCGACGTTAAAAAGTACCCATACAGATAAAATAGTTCTAAGGTCAGCATTACAAAGTATAAACTTTAATCAAATAATTCTAATTATCATTGAATTTTATTTAATATTAGTATAAAATAAAGGCATAAATCGAACATTTATTAAATACACTTATTTAATATTCGCTTATATAGATTTGAAGATATGGTTCAAATGTCTCTACTCAGTTGCCGTAAAAAACTGACCGCTATAAGTGAATTACTATTTCTTGTAATTTACTTTAATTTAGGGAGGCATTAAAAATGAAATATGATTTGATTATTGTGGGCGCTGGTCCATCAGGGATTTTCACAGCTTTAGAACTTGTTAAGAAAAAAAG
>NZ_JAVVQU010000060.1:0-11394 GCF_036655075.1 Niameybacter sp.
CATAGACTTGGACAAGTCAATAACTTTTCTGAATAAATTATAATTATTTATTTTTTACATTTAATTTTTCGCAAATACGGTTATATATCTATTTTTAAAATATTACATTATAATATCTATATAAACTATTATTTTACATGAAAAGGAGATTTTATGATTCAAATATTTGCAAGTACAAATCCTGATAAACTTAAAAGTCCAACCCTGGCAGCCTCACCTACTATCATGGGCAATTTACAAGGCTGTCGTATCCCTTCTTTACTTTTGGCTCAGCCTGTCAAAGCTGATGACCAGCCTGTACTTATTGCTATTTCTGATATAGGAAATGACAGTGCAGATTGGGGTAAAGTTGAAATTGGTATGCGCAGAAGCTTTGACTCTGGCAAAACATGGACTACTCCTGTCGAAACGATTCTCTCTCTACCCGCTCATCATGCACCTCAAGACTTCCATGATTGGCACTCTGCCTTCTATATCGATGCTGTGACAACTCAAGCTACCAATGGGGATATTGTTATGCTCGTAGACATGTATCCTGAATCTAAAGGATTACACGCACCTGAATACTTAGAGTCAGGTACTGGCTATACCTCTATTGATGGTAACTCCTATCAAGTTCTCCACAGTGAACATGGTAACAGTGTAAACACCTATACTATTCGTGAAGAAGGTTGGATCTACGATTGTAATGGTCATAAAACACGCTATTATATTCCACAACATCATAATCCTAAATATCAGTATGTCACTATGGGAGATATGTACTATGCAGCTACTCCAGAACAAGGTGAATACATAAGTTTCTATCCACCTCTTGTGCCAGAAGACCCATCCCTTTCTCCCGATGCTTCTCATGACATCTACGTTGGGAATATTTATCTTAACTTTGAAAAACCTGCTACCAACCTAGAACACCCTGTATTTGTTCAAAAGCGTCATGTGGCACCACCTGCTTCTTTATACGAAACATATGAGACAGACCCAGCACCTTTATGCGCAGTGGTCACTTCTTATCTTTGGGTTACTAGAAGTATAGACCAAGGAGCGACTTGGTCACAACCTTATGACATCACCTCTCAAGTCAAAGTAGACTCTGACCATGCTTTCCTAGGTACTGGTCCTGGTACTGGTCTTACTTTACAACATCAAAAGGAAGCTTCTAAAAATGGTCGCCTGCTCATGCCAGTCTACGCTTTAGGGAAAGCAAGTGCCCTCTACAGTGATGACCACGGCTATACATGGCATAGGGCCAATACCAATGGCAACTTGTATATGAACAATGTAGATGAATGTCAACTTATTGAACTTCTAAATGGTGATGTCATCTCCTTTGGCAGACAATCCACCAAAGCACCAACACCTATTTCTGTGAGTCACGATGGTGGGGAAACTTGGGGTGTACAAATGACTACAGACCTTATTTCTCTATGCTGTCAAAAGTCTGTTATCACTTATCCAGTAGGCAAATTCCCATATCCTGATGGCATGGAAGAAGGCAAACAATATGTCCTTTCTTCTCATCCATCTGGCAATGCACCGGAAGATGCCTCTAGAACTAATGGCGTAATCTCCCTTGGAGAAGTCCAAGAGGATGGTACCATTGTGTGGATTAAGGAACGCTCACTGAACCTTACACCTAACCCTTATGCAGATGCCACAGGCTTTGAGCGCTTCTTTGCTTACTCTAGTCTAGCTGTTCTAGAAAATGGAGATATCGGTCTTCTCTATGAACCTCAACCTAATAATTTAATTGCTTACAGATCTTTCTCCCTTCGTTGGATTTTTGAGTAAGACTGTTACGAGATACATAGTTCTTGTATCAAAACGAATAGCATATCTATAAATAAAAGGTCTCTGAAAACTAGCTTAAAATGGCTAGTTTTCAGAGACCTTTTATTTGTAAGCACTTATGACTATTAAAGATGTAACATCCCTTTTCATACAACTTGCCCTATTTTTTAGTGACAAGCTCCTTCATCGTCAAACTAATCTTGCTCGTTTGTACGTTCACACTCATAACTGTTACATCTACAATATCCCCTACTTTTACAACTTCTAGTGGATGTTTGATAAACTTGTTAGACATTTGAGACACGTGTACAAGTCCATCTTGGTGAACTCCAATATCTACAAAGGCACCAAAGTCTACAATATTTCGTACTGTACCTTTAAGCTTCATGCCTTCTTTAAGGTCTTTTAAGTCTAAGACATCACTATGAAGAATCGGTTTTGGCATATCTTCACGTGGGTCACGTCCAGGCTTTTCTAACTCTTTGATAATATCTTCAAGGGTCATAACCCCTACGCCCACTTCTTCAGCTAACTTTTCAATGTCGCCTACTTTTTGGCCTAACCCTTTGATTCCACCCGCTTGCATATCTGCATCGTTGTAACCAAGTGCGCTAAGTAGTTTGCTTGCCATATCGTAAGATTCTGGATGGACTGCTGTTGCATCAAGGAAGTTCTTACTTTCTGGCACACGTAAGAACCCTGCACATTGCTCAAATACCTTTGGTCCTAAGCCTTTGACTTTGAGCACTTCTTTACGAGTTTTGAACTTACCTGTCTCTTCTCTATAGGCAATAATGTTGTTGGCTACTGTCTTCTTAATCCCTGCCACATATTGTAGTAAAGATGAAGAGGCCGTATTCAGGTCTACACCTACCTCATTAACAGACTTTTCAACAACCCCTGTTAAGTTTTCTTCAAGACGCTTTTGATTCATATCATGTTGATATTGACCTACACCTATAGATTTAGGGTCGATTTTAACGAGTTCTGCAAGAGGGTCTTGAAGACGTCTTGCAATAGAAACTGCACTTCTTACCCCTACGTCATCATTTGGAAACTCTTCTGTTGCAAGTTTTGAAGCTGAGTATACAGAAGCCCCTGCTTCGTTGACAATGACATAGTGGATAGTCTTAGGAATTTCTTTTAACATCTCTGCTACAAACTTTTCTGTCTCACGAGATGCTGTACCATTTCCAATAGAAAGAAGGTCTACATCATACTTCTCGATTAAAGCTTTAAGTACCTTTTTAGCTTCTTCTGTCTTGTTTTGTGGTGCAGTTGGATAGATAACCGTGTTATCTAATTTCTTCCCTGTTGCATCAATAACTGCAATCTTACATCCTGTTCTAAAAGCTGGGTCTACTCCCATAACAGTGTGTCCTTTAATAGGTGCTCCCATAAGAAGTTGATAGAGATTCTTATTGAATACATCAAGTGCACCATCTTCTGCATTTAAAGCTAATTCGTTACGAATGTCACGCTCAATAGCTGGTGCAATAAGACGTTTATAACTGTCCTCAATTGCACTTACTAGATAATCTTCTACAGTACTTTTAGCTTTAAGAATTTGTCTATTTAAGTACAGATGAATTTTCTCTACAGGTGCTTCTACTTTAACCGTCAAAATCTTTTCACTTTCTCCACGGTTGATGGCAAGGATACGATGTCCAGGTATCGCCTTCACTTTCTCACTGTACTCATAGTACATAGCAAAAACGTCTTTTTCATCTTTCTCTTTATCCTTAACTTTGGTGACAATCATTCCTTCATTGAAAGTTGCTTTACGAATAAAGCTTCTATAGGTTGCTTCTTCACTGATACTTTCTGCAATGATGTCACTTGCACCTTGAAGGGCTTCTGCGACTGTTGATACACCTTTTTCTTCATCTATATACTCACTTGCAACAGCTTCAAGATTCTCAACTTTTTGCTCTAGGATAATCTTGGCTAAAGGCTCTAATCCCTTTTCTTTAGCAATTGTTGCCCGTGTACGCTTCTTGGTTTTGTAAGGCAAATAAAGGTCTTCTACTTCTGTAGCCGTCTGCGCTTTAACAATTTGGTTTCTAAGTTCTTCTGTTAGTTTGCCCTGCTCCTCAATCAAACGAATAACTTGTTCTTTTCTAGCTTCCAAGTTTTGAAGGTATGTATAGCGCTCATGGAACTTACGCAATACCTCATCGTTTAATCCCCCGGTTACTTCTTTACGATACCTTGCAATAAAAGGAATCGTGTTGCCTTCTTCTATAAGTCCAATAGTATTTTCAACTTGTGAACGTTTAATTTGTAGCTCTTCTTGTAAGATTTTAATAATATCCATCTTTTTTCTCCTTTGTCCCTTACGCTCTTTACTACGTATAATACCACATGTTTTTTTCAAAATATAGACTTGCCTTTTGTTCTTCTTAGCGTCTTTGGTTGCCTACACAGTACAAACATTCTTTTCTCCCTTTACGGATTGCATTGCTCCTAATCAAGACTTCTGTCCGAATAATCAGGCCAAATTCCCTTTTGAGTACTTCAGCAAAAACTTGTACCAAACTTTGTTCATTATAACAGTCTCCACCGCAACGAATAGGCACCAAACAAGGATATATATATACTTCTATACTACTTTTAATAGGAAGAAATCCTTGTTCATTCAACTTAACCCCCACAAAGAAGTCATTACTTGCTAGTGCTGTGCAAAAGGAACTAGCAACTGCTCTTTGATTGTTATTTCCAGAACAACTTAGTGTCACACTATGATCTCCACATAAAACGTGAACATAAATCTTTTGCATCCCCCACTCATAGTATTCTGGCATAATACTTTTTAAAGCTTGTGCCTGATTATAATACCTTACCTCTATACAAATACAGGCCTCTTCTTCTGAACGAACCTGCACCCTTCTAATCCTTACATTAGGGTCTTGCCCTATTGTGTAATACAACATATCTTCTATTTGCAAATAAAAAGAATTTATTCTTGGCTTCATATTTTATAACTTCCTCTCTCCTCCTCTACTAAAATTATATGATTAAAAGGGTATTTTCGCCTTACGATTAGCTATTTATTTTCATATCAAAACATTTTATTATATATCGACACAGTATCTTGAACTTATTATATTTATCATGTATGATTAATTGGGGTAAACAAGATCTTTTCTCTAAGTTTTTCTTCTAATGCTTGTTTAGCCTACATATAATTTACCAAAAGGGTATAGAGGTGAAAGTCATGAAAAAGAAATTTTTAGCTTTATTAATGTGTGGTATGATGGCTACATTGTCATTTACCGGTTGCTCAAGTGCACCTTCAAAGGATAGCAACCCTGCGACTGAACAAAGTACGCCTGAAGGAGAATCTAAACCTGCTGAAGAAGCTAAACCAGAAGTTGTAGAATTAAACGTTGGTATGGTTACAGATGCTGGTACTATTGATGACAAGTCATTCAATCAAGGTACATGGGAAGGTATCATTCGTGCTGGCGAAGAACTTGGTGTTCAGACAAACTACCTTAAACCAGCTGGCACTACTGAAGCTGAGTACTTAAAAGAAATCGCAAATCTCTATGATACAGGTTACAAATTTATCGTAACACCTGGTTTCAAATTTGAAACATCAATTTTAAAAGCTCAAGATAGATACAAAGATGCAAAATTCGTTATTCTTGATGGTGCGCCACAAGATGGTAACGACAACTATAATGTAGCTGATAATACAGTTGCTATTTACTTTGCAGAACATCAATCTGGATTCCTTGCTGGTGTTGCCACAGCCGTAGAACTTAAAGAAGGTGCTTTAGGTTTCATCGGTGGTATGGAAATCCCTGCTGTTCAAAAATTCAACTGGGGCTTCCAACAAGGTGTTGCTTACGCAAATGCTAACCTTGGCGCAAACATGACAATCGAAGAATCTAACGTAGTATATCAAGGTTCATTCGACAACGTTCCTGCTGGTCAACAACTTGCAGCTCAAATGTTTGACAAGGGCGTAAAAGCTATCTTCTGTGCTGCTGGTGGTGTTGGTGTTGGCGCAATCAAAGAAGGTGTTGAACGTTCAGCTCAAGGTAAAGAAGCTTGGATTATTGGTGTAGATACAGACCAATACGCAGAAGGTTTCTATGACGGGGACAATACAAAATCATGTGTTTTAACATCAGCTGTTAAACGTATTGAAAATGCTTCTTTCGACATGATCAAAGCTGAACTTGACGGTACTTTCCCTGGCGGTCAAACACTTACATTTGATATCACAAATGATGGTGTTGGTATCCCTAATGAAAATCCAAATTTAAGTGATGAAACAGAAAAAACTGTTACTGACATTGCACAACAATTAAAAGATGGAAAAATTACTGTCGCTGATAATAACGATGATAATAGTCTTATTAAATAAGTAAAAAAGGCGGTTCGACCGCCTTTTTTTTTGAAATTAAACTTAAAAGGAGGTACACTATGAAATATGTTATTGAAATGCTTGGTATACGTAAAGAGTTTCCAGGGATTGTTGCCAACGACAATATTACACTTCAACTAAGACAAGGCGAGATTCATGCCCTCCTTGGTGAAAATGGTGCTGGAAAATCTACCCTTATGAGTATGCTCTTTGGTATGTATCAACCGGATAAAGGTCAAATTAAGCTAAGTGGTAAAGAAGTTAAAATTACTAATCCTAATATTGCAACTGCACTAGGTATTGGTATGGTTCATCAACACTTCAAGCTTGTTCATAACTTTACTACAACTGAAAATATTGTCCTTGGTATTGAACCTAAAAAGTATGGTGGTCTAATACTAGACATAGAAAGTGCTGCTAAACGTGTCGCTGAACTTTCTACTAAATATGGCCTTAATATTGACCCTTACGCCAAAATTGAAGATATCTCTGTTGGTATGCAGCAAAGAGTAGAAATTATGAAAATGCTTTATCGTGATGCCAATATTCTCATCTTTGATGAGCCAACTGCAGTACTGACACCACAAGAAATTGAAGATTTAATGGAAATTATGAGAGGCCTTATTAAAGAAGGTAAATCGATTATTATCATTACTCATAAGTTAAAAGAAATTAAGGCAGTAGCTGACCGCTGCACTGTTATTCGCCGTGGTAAATGCATAGGCACTGTCGATGTAAAAACAACAAGTGAAGCCGATATGGCGAAAATGATGGTCGGCAGAAATGTTAGTTTTAAAGTCGATAAATCTCCTTCTACTCCAAAAGAAACCATTCTCAAAGTAGAGGATCTTTCTGTCCTCAATAACAAGAAAGTCATGGGTCTTAAGCACTTCAATCTTGAAGTTCATGCTGGTGAAATTGTAGGTATTGCAGGGGTAGAAGGCAATGGACAAACAGAACTTATTGAAGCGATCACAGGGCTTCGTAAAATAGAAAATGGCCAAGTCTTTATTAAAGATAAGAATATCACTTCACTTCCTATCCGTGAACGTATTGAAAGTGGTATGGCTCACATTCCTGAAGACCGCCAAAAACGTGGGCTTGTTCTAGACTATACGATAGAAGAAAATATGATTCTTGAACGTTACAACAAAGCACCTTTTGCCAAACATGGTATTCTCAACTTCTCCGCTATTCATAAATATGCACAGAAAATTGTGGATGCTTTTGACGTACGTGCTGGGCAAGGTGCAAGTACACCTGCTCGTGCGCTTTCTGGTGGTAACCAACAAAAAGCTATTATCGGTCGTGAGATTGAACTAAATCCTGACTTATTAATTGCCGTCCAACCTACACGTGGTCTAGATGTTGGTTCTATTGAATACATTCATAAGCGTCTTATTGAACAACGTGATAAAGGGAAAGCCGTTTTACTGGTTTCTCTTGAACTCGACGAAGTCTTAAATGTTTCTGATCGAATTGCAGTTGTCAATAGCGGCGAACTCATTGGTATTGTCGATGCTGCTACAACAAATGAAAATGAAATAGGCCTTATGATGGCTGGTGTGAAAGGAGCTGTAGCAAATGAGTAGATATAAAAAGCTATTCGTCTCTTTGATTTCTATCTTCCTCGGACTCCTTGTTGGTGCACTCTTTATGATGATGACAGGACACAATCCAATTAAAGGGTTTAGTTTCCTTATACAAGGGGGCCTAAAAAACATTGAACGTATTGGGAATACTATTGCAACAGCTACCCCTCTTATCTTAACAGGTCTTTCTGTAGCTTTTGCATTTAGAACAGGATTATTTAACATTGGTGCGCCTGGGCAAATGCTCTTTGGTGGTTTCTGTGCCACTGCAGTAGGCCTTAGCTTCCCTACGTTGCCATCTCCTATTCTCCTCCCAATCATGATTATTACAGGTATGCTTGGTGGAGCTGTATGGGGTATTGTCCCTGGATTACTTAAAGCCAAGTTCAACGTACACGAAGTTGTTTCTTCTATTATGATGAACTGGATTGCTAACTGGGTTGTGTATTACGCTGTAAAATCCCGATTTACAGGCACTATGGAAACAGAGTCCCGTCTGCTTACACCTAATGCAACACTTCAAGCTGATTGGATTTCAAATTTGTTCAATGGTTCTTATATCAACCTTGGGATTTTCATTGCCCTTTTAGGTGTTATCGTTATCGCCTTTATCTTAAACAAAACAACCTTTGGTTACCAACTTAAGTCCGTAGGCTTTAATCGATATGCTGCTGAATATGCTGGAATCAGTGTGAACAAAAACATCATCTTCTCTATGATGATTGCAGGTGGACTTTCAGGTCTTGCCGGTGTTGTTCACTACACAGGTAATGCATCTTGTATCCAGTTAGGCGTTATCCCAACTCAAGGTTTTGATGGTATTGCTGTTGCCCTTCTTGGTGCAAATACTCCAATTGGTGCACTTCTTGCTGCTTTATTCTTTGGTGTCCTTTACTCAGGTCGTGGCTTCATGAGTGCTGCAACCAAGATTCCACCAGAAATTGCAGATACCATTATTGCAACGATTATCTACTTTGCTGCAACAAGTATGCTTATAGAAGGTTGGCTTGACCGTCTTCTTAAGAAACGTCATGACAAAGCAAACAATGTGGCATCTGAAGCTGAAAGTGTAGCTACTACTCTACCAAATACTTCTACTACTGAACCTGTACCGCTAATCTTAGACAAAGAAATGAAAAAGGAGGATGAGTAAATTATGTGGGAGACACTTGTTCAAATCTTTCCTTATGCTATAGCCTTAACTATTCCGCTTCTTATTACTGCACTAGGTGCTCTATATTGTGAGCGAAGTGGTGTTATCAATATCGGTCTTGATGGATTTATGATTATTGGCTCATTTGCCTGCGCTTTAACCATTATATCTTTAGAAACGGTCTTCCCACCTGGTAGCAATGCGCCTGTGTGGATTGGACTTCTTGTAGCAGCTGTAGTTGGAGGTATTTTCTCACTCCTACATGCTTTTGCAAGTATCAACTTATGTGCCAACCAAGTTATTAGTGGTACAGCAATCAATATGATGGCTGGTTCACTTACACTATTCCTTGCACGTAACATTACAGGTAGTGGTACAATTCGTGTTAAAGGATTTACTAAATTTGATATTCCAGTTTTAAAAGATATCCCTGTAATTGGAGACTTATTCTTTAAGAACTCTTACATTACAACTTGGGTCGTTATGATCATCATTGCTCTAACTTGTTACCTTCTTTACAAAACAAGATTTGGGCTTAGACTACGCTCTTGTGGTGAAAATCCTCACGCTGCTGACGCTGCTGGGATTAATGTATTTAAAATGCGTTACATTGGTGTTATCATTTCTGGCGCCCTTGGTAGCCTAGGTGGTGCCATCTACCTCGTAACTTTTGCTGGTGAATTCAATGGTACCGTTGGAGGATTTGGATTCCTTGCACTTGCAGCCCTTATCTTTGGTCAATGGAGACCACTCGCTATTGTTGCTGCAACACTATTCTTTGGTACAGCTTGGACTATTTCAAACGTATCAGATGTATTACCACAATTCCAAGCTATTCCTCCAGTTATTCTTAAAATCTTCCCATATGTGATGACTTTATTAGCACTTGTTGTCTTCTCTAAATCATCACAAGCACCAAAAGCTTCTGGAGAACCTTTCAGTCATTCTGAAAGATAATGACATAGATGACGTAGCTAAGAGCCTTGCGATTTGCAAGGCTCTTTGTGTATAATAATCATAAGTAACAGGTAGCTCTTCAATAGGTAGCTTAGAAGTCTCACTGATGTCCGGTGATATAAAATAAAAGTTTAAAAATCTATCCTCTGTCTGTAATTTTTTCCCTTATTATTTATTAACTACATTTTTTAACTGCATTTTTGCAAAACTAATAGTTCCTATATAATATAGCACTATAATAATAATAATAATACTTATTGGTACAATAACACTATAGATAAAAGAATTTATCCCTATGTAACTATCGACTTTATATCCAAATCTAATCAAAAAAGTTTCAATTAATATTCCTGAAAATAATACTGAGAATAGTATGGGTATAGTAAAATAAATACCTACTTGTGTATTAATTAGACGACTAATTGCTTTTTGATCTACACCTATTTGATGAAGTTTATTGTATGTCATAGCATTTGATGAATAATGAGTTATTTGATGAATTGAAAATATTGTGAGACAAATTATAAAAAATACAATACCTATGTATATTCCTAGCATCCTTATCATCATATTTGAGACTATAATGTCACTTGTCTCCTCTACCTTTAGCCTACTGCCTATAAAGTTTTGATAATCTCTATAATGCATATATTTTTCTTCGTATTTTTCAAATAAATGTGGATAATTTAATTCAAAAGTATCTTCTATTTCTCTTGAAATTGAGGAACATAAATCATATGGTACTGGTGTTACTGTATTTAAATAGTATCCCGTTGTTGCTAAAAGTAAGTTATCACATATACTATCTGGCAAAATCATTATATCTGAATTATTTCTATTGAATAAATAATCTCCTAATGAATCATTATAAACTTTTTTGCTGTTTATGACTACTTGTTTATTATCTAATTGTATGTATTCTGTCTCCACTCTGGATTGAAACCTTTCTATAGTCTCCTCATTACTTATGTGCATTGCAAATTCATTTGCTCCTAGCGTTATTGGCTCATAGTCCAGCATCCTACGTAATTTATTAAAGTCGCTTAATCTTATAGAAGTTCGAGGGAAATCCCATTTTGTTTCTCTTGTATCTTCACTTGAAAAATCTTTTTCCCATATAAAATAACTTTCCAATGCAAGACTTTCTTGTATTTCAATATTATTTTTAATAATTATCTCATCTACAAAAGAATAATTTATTTGTGGTATATCCTCAACTCTATCTATAAATCTGTAATTATTAAAAATAATTACATCATACGGAATCCTATATTCTAAATAACCTTCACTTATCTTTACACTTAATGGCGTAATAATAAAAGTAGTAATTGCAGCTGTAAGTAATAGTGTGGTAATTAGTAGTATTTTCATTGATGATAATATCTTATGATGAATGTTGTTAATTAAGATGATTCTGAGGTTTGTGTATTTAAAAATCTTGTTATGCTTTAGTAATATTATGATAAATGATAATGTATAGTAGCATGAGTATATAGCGATTATAATAGCTATAAATGTGAGCA
>NZ_JAVVQU010000061.1:0-11111 GCF_036655075.1 Niameybacter sp.
GTAGTCATAAAAAGGCATTGTGCTTAATGTACCTACTAATCTTCCGTAAAGAATTGCTTTTCAAAGTACTTTTAAGCACTTTGAAAAGCAATTCTATTTGCCAGCGTATACAATAAATTTCTGTAATAATTGTAGTACCGTATCAATTTCATCATAGATAGAATAGGATTCAGATACACCTTTATAAAGTTTAAGATTTGTCTTGATACGACTAATAAAAAAGTTATGTTCATTTATTTTTTTTAGAAACTCTGTATCAAAATAGCCTAAATCAGCTAGAAATAAATCGTTTTTTGAAAGTTGCTTAATCATTTCAGTAAGACATTGACTATCATGGGGAACCTCTGAAGTAATATCCAAATGAGTAATTGTATGATTAACTTAGTATAGATGGTGGATTTAGACCACGAATATGGAACTTAAAAGGAGTATCAGTGCTGGTACACTAATACTCCTTAAATGAATATTTTATGCTTTGATTCCTAGTTATTCTCAACAAACTGTTTAACTTTATCTAGTGCTTCCTTTGTAAATGTATAAGCCTCCATAACTTCTTCTTTTGTAAGTAAGATAAAGTTGTCTCCTGGATAATTAGCATCAAAATAATAATCCTTTAAAGTTCTAAGCATGTTAATCGAAAGCTCTAACTCAATCCCTTCCTCAACAATTGCTTTATATAGTTTCACTAGATTATGTCCTTTTAATAATGCAGAATAGTCTTCAGTAAAACAAGATCTTTCTACAATGTGTTTAAGAAGTTTTTCAACAACTTGCTCACATAAAATAGCATTTCTATTGTAAATATCTTCATCTTCTCTTTCAATATTGTATTGTAGATATTTGAAATCATTTAGAGCAATTCTATAGTAGTTATAGTGCTTCACGCCATTTTCCTCCTTTCCATAATGAAATACCCTCCCGTTTAATGTTTCTTACAAATAAAGAAGTCGCTTCTTCAAACATCTCTTGAGTATAAAATACTAAGTCTACATTATATAAATCTACTGTATCTCGTATTCTACCTCTTTCTGCATGGGTCTCTATAGGCTGATGTGTAAGAATCAATATATCTATATCTGACCCTGTTTTAATTTCCTCACGGGCACAACTTCCAAATAAAATAATTTCTGCTAAATTATTATCTATCTCTTTAATTAAAGTCTCTATAACGCTATGAATATCCTTAATAAATCTTTGTGGTAGATTAATCATTGGCTTATATCCTAACTTTTTTATTTTCTATAATCTTATTATAGTATACCCATTTTACATTTTCAATCTAGCAAGTAAATGATTTGCACTCTTCGAACATTCTGGTAATAATGAAATAAGTGCAGATGTTTCTAATTTAGATGCTTCCGTAGCAGGCATGTATAACGTAATATTGTCTCTTTCGAATTATGTGGGAAATAGAACAGAAAAAGCTATAAAGGTAATTGTAAAATAACTACATATTTTAAAAAACAAGAAGACCTCAGATTGAGAGTGAATGCTCATCTGAGGTCTTCCTATTTTTTATCTGCATTGCTTATAGTTTATTCAAACTCAATAGTCGCTGGTGGCTTGCCTGTGCAGTCGTATAGGACACGGTTAACCCCTTTAACTTCATTTATGATTCTTGTTGTTACTATGCCAAGTACTTCCCATGGAAGATCAGCTGATTCTGCTGTCATAAAGTCGCTTGTTGTTACTGCGCGAAGTGCGATAGCATAGTCGTATGTTCTTTCATCGCCCATTACACCTACTGAACGCATGTTTGTAAGGGCTGCGAAGTATTGACCGATTTCTTTATCAATGCCAGCTTTTCTGATTTCTTCTCTGTAGATCCAGTCAGCGTCTTGTACGATACGTACTTTTTCTGCTGTTACATCACCAATGATACGGATACCAAGGCCTGGGCCTGGGAATGGTTGTCTGTATACTAAGTGTTCTGGAATTTCAAGTTCAAGGCCTGCTTTACGTACTTCATCTTTGAAGAGAAGGCGTAATGGTTCAATGATTTCTTTGAAATCTACACAGTCAGGAAGTCCACCTACGTTGTGATGTGATTTGATAACAGCTGATTTACCAAGTCCACTTTCGATAACGTCTGGGTAAATTGTACCTTGTACTAAGTAGTCTACAGCACCAATTTTTTGTGCTTCTTCTTCAAATACACGTATGAATTCTTCACCAATGATTTTTCTCTTAGTTTCTGGGTCTTCTATACCTTTTAATTTTTCATAGAATCTTTCTTGTGCATTAACGCGGATAAAGTTAAGGTCATAGTTACCTTCTGGTCCGAAGATTGCTTCTACTTCATCCCCTTCATTTTTTCTAAGTAAACCGTGGTCTACAAATACACAAGTAAGTTGTTTGCCGATTGCTTTTGAAAGCATAACTGCTGCTACTGATGAGTCTACACCACCAGATAATGCACATAATGCTTTACCATTACCAACTTTTTCACGAATCGCTTCAATTGTTGTTTCTACGAAGGAATCCATTCTCCAGTCACCTTTGCAACCACAGATGTTGTTTACAAAGTTTCCGAGCATTGTCATACCTTCTTGAGTATGCATAACTTCTGGGTGGAACTGAACTGCGTAAATTCCTTTTTCAGCATTTTCCATAGCTGCTACTGGACATACTGGGGTGTGTGCAGTAATTGCAAAATCTGCTGGTGCAGTTTCGATGTAATCTGTGTGGCTCATCCAACAGATTGTAGATTCTGAAACACCTTCAAATAATTTAGATGCTGTATCAACTTTTACTTCTGTTTTTCCATATTCACTTACAGGTGCTGTCGCTACTTTACCACCTAAAAGGTGTGCTGTAAGCTGAGAACCGTAACAAATACCAAGTACTGGTATACCAAGTTCAAAAATTGCTTTGTCACAGATTGGTGATTCATCTGCATATACGCTGTTTGGTCCACCTGTAAAGATGATTCCTTTTGGATTCATTTCTTTAATTTTTTCTAAGCTTAAGTTGTAAGGATGTACTTCACAATATACGTTATTTTCACGAACACGTCTTGCAATAAGCTGGTTGTACTGTCCGCCGAAGTCTAATACGATAACTAACTCGTGGTTCATTTCTATTTCCTCCTCAGAATATGTGCCTAATCTTTTGTTGTCTATACCTTCTGTTTACTAAATAAGAAGGACTCAGGTCACATTTGGCCTAAGCCCTTTCTTATTTTAATATTCTACACTATAGTTTGGTGCTTCTTTTGTAATTTGAATATCATGTGGATGGCTTTCTTTAAGACCAGCACTTGTGATACGTACAAAAGTAGCTTTTTCTTTAAGTTCTTCAATTGATGATGCACCTGCATAACCCATACCTGCACGTAATCCACCCATCATTTGGAAGATTGTATCTGCTAATTGACCTTTATAAGCTACACGACCTTCAACGCCTTCTGGAACAAGTTTTTTCGCATCATTTTGGAAGTAACGATCTTTGCTTCCATTTTCCATAGCTGCGATTGAACCCATGCCACGGTATACTTTGTATTTTCTGCCTTGGTAAAGTTCTGTAGCTCCTGGACTTTCTTCGCATCCTGCAAGCATTGAACCCATCATACATATATTAGCGCCTACTCCGATAGCTTTTACAACATCACCTGAGTATTTGATCCCACCATCAGCAATAACTGGAACACCATATGGTGCTGCAGCTTGTGCACAGTCTTCTACCGCTGTAATTTGAGGAACCCCTACACCTGCAACAACACGCGTTGTACAGATAGAACCTGGTCCAATACCTACTTTAATCGCATCTGCTCCAGCTTCAATAAGTGCTACAGTAGCTTCTGCTGTTGCTACATTTCCTGCAATGATTTGAAGTTCTGGGTATTTTGATTTGATAAGTTGAACAGTATTGATCACACCTTGTGAATGTCCATGTGCTGTATCTACTGTAATTACGTCAACTTTTGATTTTACAAGTGCTTCTACACGCTCAAGTACATCACCTGTTACGCCTACAGCAGCTCCAACTAAAAGTCTACCTTGACCATCTTTTGCCGCTTGTGGGTAAAGAATCGCTTTTTCAATATCTTTAATTGTAATAAGACCTTTTAAGTTACCTTCTTGGTCAACAATTGGTAACTTTTCAATACGATGTACTGAAAGAATTTCTTTAGCTTGAGCTAAGTCTGTTCCTTCTTCCGCTGTAATAAGATTTTCACTTGTCATAACTTCTTTGATTTTACGATTGTGGTTTGTTTCAAAACGTAAATCACGGTTTGTAATAATACCTACTAATTTTGTACCTTCTGTAATAGGAACTCCAGAAATTCTGTATTTTGCCATTAATTCATTTGCATCATACACATAGTGGTCTGGTGTTAAGAAGAATGGGTCTGTAATAACACCATTTTCAGAACGTTTAACTTTATCAACTTCTTCTGCTTGTTGACTAATTGTCATATTTTTGTGGATGATACCAATTCCACCTTGACGCGCAATAGCAACTGCCATACGTGCTTCTGTAACAGTGTCCATACCAGCACTCATAATTGGAATGTTAAGAGTGATCTTTTTTGTAAGCTGTGTTTGAAGTGATACTTGGTGTGGTAATACATTTGAATAATTAGGTACAAGTAAAATATCATCAAATGTAATGCCTTCTTTAATAATTTTTGACATGTGAAGTTCCTCCTAGTGTTTGTGTAGTAATAGATGATATAAAAAAATTCCTCTAGTGTGCTTAGAGGAATACAAAAGTACAATGCCTTATGTTAACCCCATAAATCACATTATACCCTATTTATTTCCCCGTAGTCCACTTATTTACGGCAAGTGGGTAGATACTCTCGGCCCAATCGCCAAGTATATACGAAAAATGTTGTTTCTGTTTTTATTATCGATTATTATAGCATATCCTTATCAAAAATGTTAGTCGTGTTTTTTAATATAATAATACTCTCTTTATACAATAAAAATATGGACTATATACAACTAGTCCATATTTTTTCATAATTTACCTATTCTTTTTATTCATTACCCTCTGTATCTAAATACTTTGTTAGGTGCTTGTTTGTACATCAAGTTCAACATATCTTCATTTGGAGTAATGAGAATTTTTACAAGTTGTCCATCTGTTGGGCACATAATGGCATAAGTTTCTTTTCCTAATTGACCATCACTTGCATTAATTACCTTTTGACCACGTGCTAATTCTTCTTGGTGACGTTCATCTTTAATACTTGCCATCACATTCATTTCTTTTAAATCTAATTCGATCACGCGTTTTCTTTTTTCTTTATTGTAGATTACGTCAATATCTAATAAGTGGTTTGTTAGGCTATATTCATGTTCTTTTTTTAATTTACTGGATAAAAATGTAGCTAACCAAAGTATTGCTAATACTAAAATTGGAGCCATGAAAATAGGAAGGACTATAAATAATACAAGCGATACTAAAATAGAAACAGTCCATATAATTGCTCTTTGTGCTTTATCCTTTTTGCTCATTGTCATTGCTATTAATTGCTCTTTAAAGACATCACCCATTGCTTGTTTCTCCTTTTAATTTACTTTGTTTTTACTTCTTTCAGTTTACCATAGTTTTGTGCTTTTTTCAAACTAGCTTGCCTTTCTAGCCTCAATTATCAAACTTGAACCTAAAAATTAATTTTTTTTAAAATTAATGTCGTAAAATATATTTTTTTATACTATAATAGATATATATGGACCTATTATCACACTATTTATGAAGGGAGTTACGGATGTCCACGATAAAAACTGCCAAAGATCAATTTATTACTCAACATTTATATAAACATTTTTTTATTTTAACTCTACTGAGCATTCTTTTTATCTTTCTTTTTACTTATGATCTAGATGCCTTTCTAGCTTGTACGAAACTGATCCTTTTTGTAATGGCAGCCTATCTTTTAATTAATGCCATTTCTACTAGACATATTACTCAAAATGCTTTTCTTTCCTATATGTCCATCTTCTATGGTGCTATTAATGTACTTCAAGGCCTACAAATTATTTTAGATTCCTTGCTAAAGACACCTGTTAATAGCTATTATTTATCCATGGCGACCCATCATTTAGGTAAATTAAGCTTTAGTATTATATTAGTCATTGTGAGTTACTATTACGTACATAAGCCTAAAAAGTTAGAACATATCAGTTGGTATTTGACGTTAGCCTTCATAGTCATTTGCACAGTGGGTATGCCTCTATTCGCCAATGAACGTTTCGCAACTTTTGTCAATGGTCATTCATTAAGTGCCCTTTTCTTTAACTTAACGCTTAACCTCTTAATACCTATAGCACTGCTTTTATCTTTTAACATTCTATCCCCAGTACACAGTAAGTTTTCTTCTACGCTTAAACTTATTATGTTGATTTTTGTTTGCTTAGTTAGTATTAATGAAACCATTAGCTTCTTTTATTTTGTTCCACTGTCAGGTCCTAGTATTGTACTTCATCTTTTTAAGATGTCTAGCTTATATCTACTTATCATTGGACAAATAGAATGCTGCATCTTACGTCCCTTTAGTGAACTGTATCTTCAACAAGAAGTTACAGAAAAAGATAGAGAACATACGCATCAAGAACTTTATAAATACTCCTTATATGCTAAGCAACTAGAGAATAACTTAAAAAATAGAACGAATCATTACGAACGTATTTTAAGTCTATTCCCTGAGCCTTTCTTACTTTGTATTGATGATAAAATACTTGATACAAACCAAGCCTCCCTAGACTTGTTTCATTCATTAAATAAGCATAATTTAGCTGGCACTAGCCTCTTTTCTTATTTAAAACTAGATGAAGCGACTCAACAAGCTTATCAAGAATTGCCAAGTCATCCTGGTGAACTGTTAAAGGGTGAAACATCCCTTATTACTTTAAATCATGAAATTTACGACATTGAATATTTATTTACAACTACATATTTGCATGATTCTGTAAATATAGTATGTATATTGCGTAATATTACTGAGAAAAAACAAAAAGTTGTTGCTGAAAAAGCATTAGAGCAACAGAATTTAAAACTAAGCTACTTCTCTAACCTTTCTCATGATATTAAAATGCCTATTAATATTATTTATAGTGCGCTTCAAATGCAAACTCATGCTATTACCTTACAAGAGTGTCGCCATTATACAAGTATGATGCAATCTAATTCCTTAAGGCTTTTAAAACTGATTAACAACATTCTAGATGTAACCAAATTAGATAATAATATGGTTAACTTATCGCCTGAAGTCTTCAATCTTGTAGATGCGGTGGAAACATTATGTGAAATGTCGTATTTATATATGAAAGAAAAAGAAATTACCTATACTTTTGATACAGATATAGATGAAAAGTATATTAGACTAGATCCCGGTGCATTTGAACGTATTCTCTTCAATTTACTTTCTAATGCAATTAAGTATACGCCTGTAGGTGGGAAACTCTTTATCAATGTTCTAGACTTAGATCATGCTATTCAAATTCATATTCAAGATACAGGTATTGGTATTACACCTGATAAGCTTGAACATATTTTTGACCGCTTTATTACCGCGGAGCAAGGTACAAGTTCTAAGGAGCATAGTTGTGGCATAGGCTTATCTATAGTAAGGGATCTTATCCATCTAATGGGCGGCACAATTAAATGTGAAAGTATACCAACTAAAGGGTCCATCTTCATCATCACTTTACCTACACCACCTCTTGGGGATATAGAAATTGACTATCCTTACCAAGCAACTTATACATCTCATAACATCAAAATTGAATTTAGCGATATTAACTAAGTTGCACTTACATAAGGAGGTTATCACTTGGATTTACTTATGATGCTTAAAGCTGGTATTCTTGGCATCGTAGAAGGACTGACCGAATTTTTACCTGTTTCTTCAACTGGTCACTTGATTATTTTCGCAAACCTTATTGACTTCTATAAGCATACGGATAAGGCCTTTGTAGATTTGTTCAATATGATTATTCAGTTGGGCGCCATACTTGCCGTCGTTGTCTACTATTGGAAGAAGATTTGGAATACCATTACACATCTTCTTCCATCATCCAAGACACTCTTAGAAGAAAGTGGTGTTTACTTTTGGAGCATGATTCTCATTTCTTGTATCCCTGCAGCACTTATTGGGCTACCTTTTGATGATGTGATTCAAACTTATTTGTTCAATCCCCCTGTTGTAGCTTGTACTCTATTCTTTGGTGCACTTTGGATGATGTATGCTGAAAGTAGATTTAAAGGCCACGTAGCTACACCTCTTTCGGCTACAGCTGTTACACCTGGTAAGGCACTATGCGTAGGACTCTTCCAAGTTCTTTCCATCATTCCCGGCATGTCTAGGTCTGCCTCTACCATTATTGGTGGGTGGGCATGTGGTATGTCTACAGTAGCCGCTGCTGAATATTCTTTCTTCCTTGCCATTCCCGTTATGGTAGGCCAAGCTCTTATCCATTTTTTTAAGTTACTTAAAATGCCTACACCTCTTGTTAATGCACAATGGTGTGCATTAGGTATAGGCTTTGTTGTTTCCTTTATTGTAGCGCTTCTAGTCATAGATGCTTTCCTTGGATTCCTCAAGAAAAAACCTATGCGCTACTTTGCTTTTTATCGTATTACTTTTGCGTTTATTGTATTGCTTGCCGGTTTCTTTGGTCTTTTGGCCATTTAGCTGAGTCTTATGCACGTTACAGGCACTTCCCCCATCCTGTTCCTGTAACATACTTATTATGAAATCTCTAGTATATATATGAGGCTACTTACAAGGTAGCCTCATATATATACTAGAGATTTCACGAAAACATTTCGTGATTTATTAATAAATAGAAAAGAGCTTAACAAGGATTGCCCTGTTAAGCTCTTTTCTATTTGTGAAATCTATGCAAACTAACTCTAGGAGTTAGAAATTACATCATTCCCATACCGCCCATGCCTGGCATTCCGCCACCTGCTGGCATAGCTGCTTCTTTATCTTTAATATCTGCTACAATACATTCTGTTGTAAGGAATGTAGCTGCTACTGATGTTGCATTTTGAAGTGCACTTCTTGTAACTTTAGTTGGGTCAATGATTCCGCCTTCGATCATGTCTACGTATTCTTCTGTAAGGGCATTGAAACCAACACCTGCTTCGGCAGCTTTAACTTTGTCGATGATAACAGCAGCTTCAAGACCTGCATTTGCAACGATTTGACGAAGTGGTGATTCAAGTGCTTTTATGATAATACGTACACCTGTTTTTTCGTCTCCTGTTGTTGTATCAAGAAGTGGTTCTACAGCTTTCATGATGTGGATGTATGTGCTACCACCACCTGCAATGATCCCTTCTTCTACAGCGGCACGTGTCGCTGCAAGAGCATCTTCAATACGAAGCTTTCTTTCTTTCATTTCTGTTTCTGTTGCAGCACCAACTTTGATGACTGCTACACCGCCTGCAAGTTTTGCAAGACGCTCTTGAAGTTTTTCACGGTCGAAGTCTGAAGTTGTTTCTTCAACTTGACGACGGATAACAGCAACACGATGAGCAATTTCTTCTTTGTCACCAGCACCATCTACGATTACTGTATTTTCTTTTGTGATTTTAACACTTGCAGCACGACCAAGTTGTGCTACCGTTGCATCTTTAAGGTCAAGACCTACTTCATCTGTAATCACTGTACCACCTGTAAGTGTAGCAATGTCTTGAAGCATTTCTTTTCTTCTATCACCAAATCCTGGTGCTTTAACAGCTACACAGTTGAATGTTCCTCGAAGTTTGTTTAATACTAATGTAGTAAGAGCTTCACCTTCTACATCTTCTGCAATGATAAGAAGTTTTGCACCTGATTGAACGATTTGTTCAAGCACTGGTAAAATATCTTGGATATTTGTTATTTTCTTATCTGTGATAAGGATGTATGGATTTTCCATTACCGCTTCCATTTTTTCTGTATCTGTAACCATGTAAGCTGATAAGTATCCACGGTCAAATTGCATACCTTCTACAACATCAAGCTCTGTTGTCATTGTTTTTGACTCTTCTACAGTGATAACACCATCATTTGATACTTTTTCCATAGCATCAGCAATAAGGTTTCCTACTACATCATCACCAGCAGAGATTGCAGCAACTCTTGCAATATGGTTTTTGCTATTTACTGTTTGGCTCATGCCTTTGATAGCTTCTACAGCAACTTCTGTCGCTTGCTGCATACCACGACGGATAATGATTGGGTTTGCACCTGCTGTAATGTTTTTAAGACCTTCTGTAATCATTGCTTGAGCAAGTACTGTAGCTGTTGTTGTACCATCTCCAGCCACGTCATTTGTTTTTGTTGCAACTTCTTTTACAAGTTGAGCACCAATGTTTTCAAATGGGTCATCTAACTCAATTTCCTTTGCAATAGATACACCGTCATTTGTAATAAGTGGTGTACCATATGATTTATCTAATACAACATTGCGACCTTTTGGTCCAAGTGTTACTTTAACTGCGTTTGCTAATTGATCTACTCCTGATTGAAGTGATTGTCTTGCTTCCATTCCGAAACGAATTTGTTTTGCCATTGTAAATACCTCCCTTTGTTCTTTCTATATAATTAAGGATTGACTATTCAACGATTGCTAAGATATCGCTTTGTTTAACAATGATATATTCTTCTTTATCTAAAGTTACATCTGTGCCGGCGTATTTTGAGTAAATAACTTTGTCACCTACTTGAACTTGCATTTCAACTTTTTCACCGTCAACAATACCACCTGGGCCTACTGCAATAACTTCAGCTTCTTGTGGTTTTTCTTTAGCAGCACCTGCTAAGATGATACCTGATTGAGTTTTTTCTTCTGCTTCTAAATGTTTAAGTACGACTCTGTCGCCTAATGGTTTTAAATTCATAAAAATACCCTCCTTTTATAGATAAAGTATGTAATTTTTTCACGTTAGCACTCACTATAGTCGAGTGCTAATTACATCTTTAATATTATGGCATTCTATCACAGAATGCAAGCCTAAATTTAATTATTTTCTAATTTATTTTGTGCAATTTAATATACCTTTTTTATCTGTCTAGAATTCTCTAGTATTTCATTGGTTTTTATAGGTTTGACCACTTTAAAGGTATAGCTTGATTCACTTTTTAGCCATACCTTTAAAGTTATTTA
>NZ_JAVVQU010000062.1:0-11099 GCF_036655075.1 Niameybacter sp.
GACACCGCCCTTTCACGGCGGTAACAGGAGTTCGATTCTCCTATGGGTCATTGTAATATTAATAGCCAGCATATCACAGAATATGCCGACGTGGCTCAATTGGCAGAGCAGCTGACTTGTAATCAGCAGGTTATCGGTTCGAGTCCGATCGTCGGCTTCAGTGAGGGCCCTTAGCTCAGTTGGTTAGAGCATCCGGCTCATAACCGGACGGTCCCGGGTTCGAGTCCCCGAGGGCCCACTGCCTAAACTATTAAATTACATACTAAAGCAAGGCCCAGTGGTACAGTTGGTTAGCACGCCGCCCTGTCACGGCGGAGGTCGAGGGTTCGAGTCCCTTCTGGGTCGTTTTGGTCGCTTAGCTCAGCTGGGAGAGCACCTGCCTTACAAGCAGGGGGTCATAGGTTCGAGCCCTATAGCGACCATTGATATGCCCGAGTGGCGGAACTGGCAGACGCACAGGACTTAAAATCCTGCGAGCTAACCCTCGTACCGGTTCGATTCCGGTCTCGGGCATATTTATAAAGTGAATAGTTAAATAAAATAATATGTGCGCATAGCTCAGCTGGATAGAGCGTCTGACTACGGATCAGAAGGCCGAGGGTTCGAATCCTTCTGTGCACGTTTCTTTTAACTAGACTAAAAGATAATATAAAAATGGTAATATGTGCGCATAGCTCAGCTGGATAGAGCGTCTGACTACGGATCAGAAGGCCGAGGGTTCGAATCCTTCTGTGCACGTTTATTTTTTTGCTCAAAATGCAAAAAGATGCAAGCCGACGTGGCTCAATTGGCAGAGCAGCTGACTTGTAATCAGCAGGTTATCGGTTCGAGTCCGATCGTCGGCTTTCTAAGTAGAATAGGGTATAGAAGTATTTATGACTTCTATACCCTATTTTTGTATGCTGTAAAAATAATATATAATGCAGTCAATAAAATATATTTTCATTCCATTCTATTGTAAGTATGATTAGATTAGAAATACATTCATACAGAGGATATAGGAGGGTTATATGAAAAAAGCAAAGTCAACAGGGCGTGTAACGATACCTACCCAAATCGGGTTTGATACGGAAACTATTGAACTTATTGCAAGATGGGGAGCAGATGCAATAAGAGATTGTGATGGGACTAAATTACCTGAAACAATTAAAAAGGAAGTTGAAAAAGTATATACTACATACTTCTTAACAAGAGGAGACCAAGAGTGGGCTTACGGAAATCAAGAAGACTTACAACAATTCTATTTAATGAGTGAGTATACTCTAGCAGAAGACAGTACTGTAGAAATAGAATTATTAGAGGGATACTTTGATCAACAAATACGTATTGATGAGAGGCATGATCCTAGTGAATGGTGGGAAGTTATTGACCGAACAACCCAGACACGCATAGATAAAGAAGACTGGAAATACGAAAGCGGGAAAGTTATTGTTCAAAATAGCGTACCTTGGCATGAGTATACCGTGAGTTTTTTAGCATATGCTATATGGGACCCCACTCAGATGTATAACCATATTACAAATAACTGGGGTGACAAACTTCATGAAATGCCTTATGATGCACGAAAGCCTCAAACGAGAGCGCATATGCTAAAGATCCTTAAAGAATGGTTAGATGAAAATGAAGATTGTACAGTTGTACGTTTTACTACCTTCTTTTATCATTTCACCTTGGTATTTAATGAATTGGCCAAAGAGAAATTTGTAGATTGGTTTGGATATAGTGCAAGTATTAGTCCAATGGCTATGGAAGCTTTTGAAGCAGCACGTGGTTATAAGTTAATACCAGAAGATATTGTAAATAAGGGATATTATAATTCACCATTTTGTGTACCAACCAAAGCGTATTTGGACTTTTTAGACTTCCAGCAACAATTTGTATGTGAGCTTGCAGCTAAATGTGTAGAGATGGCACATGAAAGAGGCAAGGAAGCAATGATGTTTCTAGGTGATAACTGGATTGGAACAGAGCCTTATGGCAAGCATTTTGAAAAGATTCAATTAGATGCGGTAGTTGGGTCAGTTGGAAGTGGTTCTACACTTCGTATGATTTCTGATATTCCTCATGTGAAATATACAGAGGGAAGATTCTTACCATACTTTTTCCCAGATACATTCCATGAAGGAGGCAATCCAGTAGGAGAGGCTCGTGAAAATTGGTTGTGTGCAAGACGTGCGATTATGCGTAAGCCAGTAGATCGAATAGGATATGGGGGATACTTAAGCTTAGCAGCTCAATTTCCTGATTTTGTAGAATATGTAGAGAAAGTATGTGACGAATTTAGACTGATTTATGATAATATTGGAGGCACAAAGCCTTATGCAGCACCATTCAAGGTAGCAGTACTCAACTGTTGGGGAAAATTAAGAAGTTGGCAAACACATATGGTGGCACATGCGCTGTGGTATAAGCAAATTTATTCTTATTTAGGTATTATAGAAGCTTTAAGTGGCATGGCAGTAGAGGTGGAATTCATAAGCTTTGATCAAATTCGTGAAGAAGGTATACCAGAAGGTGTAGGTGTTATCATTAATGCGGGTGATGTTGGGACTGCCTGGAGTGGTGGAGAAAACTGGAGTGATGAAAAGGTACTTACAACAATCCGTAAATGGGTGCATAATGGGGGAGGATTTATTGGTATAGGTGAACCCTCAGCTTATGAAAAAGGTGGACGCTACTTCCAATTAGCAGATTTACTGGGAGTGGATAAGGAAATTGGATTTACACTTAGTACGAGAAAATACAATCAAACAGCAGTAGAGAAACACTTCCTTTTAGAAGATGTGACAGAACCCTTAGACTTTGGAGAAGGCATGAAAAATATTTATGCTAAGCCAAAAGCTACAGTAGTACATATTGATAAGGAGGATGTAGGTATTGCTGTTAATCAATATGGAAAAGGCAGAGGTGTATATATTGCGGGACTTCCTTACAGTATTCAAAATACTAGGTTGTTATTAAGAGCATGCTATTTTGCAGCAACACAGGAAGAGCAGTATAATAGATGGAATACCACTAACCCTTATACCGAATGTGCCTATTATCCAGAAACACATAAGGTAGCGGTTATTAATAACTCTTATGAAAAACAGCACACAAAAGTCTACTTTGAAGATGCACATTATGAGGAAATTACATTAGATCCAATGGGAATTAAATGGTTTGAACTATAAGGAAAATACTAGAACACCTCCATTCATAGAGTAATTGAATGGGGGTGTTTTTGTATGAAAAAATATGCATATAATATAAAATTTATTAGTAAATTTCAATAAAAATAATAAAATTTTGCTAAAAATGATGAAATATAATATAATGAAATATAAACATAGATTTAAAAATGAAAGGATGAAATTATTTGAGGCATAAGATAAAATTGAAACTTCGTAATATATCTATTGAAAAGAGATTAGCTTATGCATTTTTCTTATTATCGTTAATTCCTATATTAATTGTTGGAACACTATCTACTAAGATTGCTAAGGATGCTATTATAGATAAAAGTACAAATTATATTGTTCAGTTGGTGGAAGCTGTAGAAGATAATTTACAAAATGAGCTACGTAACTATGAGGTATTGCTTAATGAACTTATGGTAAATCCTTTAGTACAAAGGGCTTTTCAAGTGTATGATATGAGTACAAATGCTGAAAAGGCAAACATGAGAAATAAAATAAGTGATATATTAATTGCTAAACTCTCATCTTATCCTTATATTCGAGATATAAAGATGGTGAACTTAGAAGAAGAAGTCATTTATCAAAGGGGATACTTGTTAAATGATGAAACACATATAAAAGATATGACTGAATCCATAAGAGAAATAGGAGGACATGTACAGTGCTTTATCCAGCCTATTTATGGAGAAAATTATATTGTGTTATCTAAAAGGATTAATTCAGTCTATACCCAAAAAGAAGTGGGCTATATCCTATTTGTCATTAAAGAAGATGCAGTGAGAATGATTTATGAGGACTTGGATTTAGGAGAAGGTGCCAATATTAGTCTCATAGATCAAAGAAATCATATTATGTCTTCTCAGTATGAAAGTTATCAAGCGATATTTAGTCGAAACTTGCTGACACAGTATAAAAAAGCAGTGAACTTAAAGAAAAGTTGTTTTGAATACTTAGATGGATATAGGCGCTATACAGTTGTGGGTAGTCCTATGCAAAAGTATGGTATTGATTGTATTGCTATCATTCCTAATAATTATTTTCTAAAAGAAATTAATGCAATGCAAGAGCAAGTTGTTTTGTTGGTTTTCACTTGCTTTATTCTATCCTTTATTGTGTCTAAGAGCATTAGTAAAAGTATTATAGATCCTTTGAAAAAATTAAAGACTTACATTGCAAGTGCTATGGAAGAAAAGTTTCACACAAAGTATGTAGATGATAGCCCAGACGAATTAGGGATGCTAGGTCGGAGCTATGTTGAAATTAATAACGAAATGCATGAGATGATTAATAAGATAGCTAGAGATGAAAAAGAGCGTAGAGAGTTAGAGCTTAACATGCTCCAAGCTCAGATTAACCCACATTTCTTATTTAATACTTTGAATTCTTTAAGATGGATTGCTATGATGAGTGGAGCAGATAGTGTAAGTGAGGGGATACTGGCTTTATCAGACCTATTAAAAAATACCATTATTCAAAAGGAACAGTATATTTCTATTGAAAATGAACTAGAAAATGTGCATAACTATATGCTTATTCAGAAGTTACGCTATGGGGACTCCTTTAGATTAACATTAGATATAGAAGAAGACTTATTAAAATGTAAAACCTTAAAGTTTATTTTACAACCTATTGTAGAGAATGCCATTATTCATGGAATTCGCTCAGATGAGAGTATCTTGAATATCAATATTACCCTAAAGGAAGTAGAGGATGGTCTTTGCTTTGCAGTAGAAGATGACGGCAAAGGGTTCGACATGAGCCAGATGGAATGTAATGAGCACAAGGATATTAGATTATCAGGAATAGGTATTAACAATGTAGTAGATCGTATACGTATTAACTTTGGGGAGCCATATGATGTAGAAATCCAGAGTGAAGTAGGGAGAGGTACAAGTGTAAAATTACATATTCCTAAGATGGGGGAGATCTAAATGTACAAAGTATTGATTGTAGATGATGAGAAGATTATTCGCATAGGAATGAGGACTATTATAGATTGGGAATCCTATGGCTTTAAGATTAGCGAGATTGCAAGTGATGGTGAGCAAGCACTACAAGTGATACAAGAGCAGTCTATAGATTTAGTAATTACAGATATTAAGATGCCTAAGATGGATGGAATTACATTAGTAAAAGCACTAAAGGAACAAGATTTTAAGGGACAGATTATCATGTTGACTAGTTATGGTGAGTTTGACATGGCACGTGAATGTCTTCGTTATGGTGTGCATGACTATTTATTAAAAGGAACATTACGTTCTACAGAACTCATTAAGACATTAGATGGAGTAAGGCCCAAATTAAAGCAGCTAGAAAGAGAGAATGAAAAAGAAGAAGTAGCAGAGAATAAAGAGGATTTAGTGTGTATAGAGCAAGTTGCAAGAAAGGTACTAGGAAATAGTGAGAACAAGATAGATGGGAAGGCCTTTATAAGGGGCTATCAGTTTTTGCTTATTAAATATATTAAAAGTAAGTTTGACCAAGAAAAAAATCAGGACAAGACACTTATAAATTATCAAATAGCTATTCAAAACATTATTACAGAAGTCATGCCTAAACAAGATAAAAGTCTGGTAATCATTGAAGGTGATTGGTGCTTATACCGTTTGCCAATACCCCATGAGACACCTTACCAAGAAGTTCATAAAATAAGTTTACAGATTCAAAATTTGATTAAGTTATATACTAACATTAAGGTGATAGGTGTAATAGGGCGCACGGTATATACTAACAATGATTTGCAAGATTCGATTAAAAAGTGTATGCGTGTAACAGAAATGGCATTCTATACAGGCTATCAAGACATTCTGAAAGAAGAAAAGATTAACTTGATAAAGTCCTATAGGTTAAAAGAAGATGATACTTATGAAAGACGGCTCTATAAGGCGATGAGAGATGGAGAGTATGCTCAGGCTGTACATGGTTTAGAAGCCTATATTGAACATCTAAGGAAGTATTTTGTACCACAAAGAGAAGTAGAAATTAGTCTAGATAGGATTTTGCAGCAAGTGATCTTAGATTATGGGATTTACTTAGAAAAGGATAGACAGCATTTAGCTGAAATTATTGAACAGTATAGAAAGAGTACAACACTAGAGGAACTACAAGTCTTAATTAATGAGCTGATTTATACCATTTGTACTTCTATGGAGCAAGTTAAAGATAAGCATTATCGTAAAGAAATAGTAGAGATTATGGAGTATGTAGAAGCGCATATTGGAGAAAAAATTACTTTAACTTTCATTGCAAATCAAGTGAATATGAATGAAAGTTATATTAGTAGGTTATTTAAAAATGAGACAGGCATGAACATTATTAACTATATTAATATTCGAAAGATGGAAAAGGCAAAGGAATTACTAAAAGAAAAGAACATGATTGTCAAAGATGTAGCCTATGCATTGGGATTTGAAGAACAATCTTATTTTAATCGTATGTTTAACAAGTATTTTGGCGTGAATCCTAAAGAATACAAAAAATGTGTAAATGAGAACATTAACAGGAGTCTCTAGAGTAAAGAATATGTAAAAGGCTGCAAATAAAATTCATTTAAAACGATTAGTAAGTCTCATATAATGAAACTAACCTAATTGATAAAAGAACTTCATATTAGGAGGAATTACTGTGAAAAGAAAGTTTATTGTAAGCTTAACAACGGTGGTAATTATAGGATCTATATTTACAGGATGTATGAGAACCTCTCAGTCAGATGCTATAAATCAAACACAAAATTCCGAAGCAGTACAACAGACATCGCAAGCACAAATAGGTGAAAACCAAGTATTAGATATTGCTGTATTTGAAGGTGGATATGGGCGTGCGTACTGGGATGCAGTAGCAGAAGCTTTTGAACTACAAAATCCCAATGTAGATGTTGTTGTAAATGCTAACCCTGAAATTGGTGATATTATTCGTCCAGATTTACTCTCAGGTAATGCGCCAGATTTCATTTACTTGCCATCTTCTAATAAATCAGGGATTACAGATGCGCTAGTAAAGGACAAACTTTTAACAGATCTTACAGATGTATTTGAAGATAGTGAAATTAAGAGTAAGATTTTGCCAGGATTCATAGATAATGTGGCGACACAACCCTATGGCGATGGGAAAACTTATTTAGCACCTTTGTATTATTCTACAACAGGATTATTTTATAACAAAACTGTATTTACGCAAAATGGATGGGAAGTTCCAGTAACATGGGATGACTTCTTTGACCTTGGAGACAAAGCAAAAGAAGTAGGCCGTTCACTCTTTACATATCAAGGCTTAGATCCTGGTTATTTAGAAGCGATGCTTTTGCCAGCAATTACGGCTAAAGTAGGTCCAGAAAGTTTCATTAAAGCACTTAACTATGAAGATGGTGCTTGGGAGCAACCAGGTATTACAGAAGCCATGGGACAAATCGAAAAGATTGCAACAGGGGACTATTTAATGGATGGAACGGTAGCCCTTAGTCATACACAAGCGCAACAACAATTTTTAAGAGGTAATGCACTCTTTATTCCATGTGGAAGTTGGCTAGAATGGGAAATGGCAGACTCTCCAAGAGAAAATGGATTTAAATGGGGATTTGCCGCAGTACCAGTCTTTGAGGAACATGATACGAAGTATGTATTTACAACTATTGAAGAAATGTATATTCCAGTAGCATCTGATCAAATTGACTTAGCAAAAGCATTCTTGAAGTTCCAGTATTCTGATGAAGCAGTAGCGTTGAATGCACAAAATGCTAAAGGTATTCCACCAGTAAAAGGTGCGGCAGAGCAACTTAAAGCAGTGGTATCACTAGCAACTTATGAGACTTATAAGCTATTTGATCACGGCTATGAACCATCTATTTTAAGATTTGGGAGCGTACAAGGTACAGAAATGAGCCCAAGAAATGAATTGTTTGACCAAGTAGCTTCTGTTATGAATGGTGAGATGACAGCGGCACAGTGGGCAGCACGCATGGAAGAAGTATCTGATGCAGTCAGAGACTATGTTGTAAAATAATAGCTTTTAAAGGAAAGTAGAAGGAGGGGGTTAGAGGCAGATCCTCTCTTTTTTGTATACCAAGAAACTCTATTTTTAATAAGTAAGTAGAGGAATAAGTACAGTACCAGGGAAATGAAGTGCTTTCTAATAGTTTTAGTCGATTTATTTCCCGGGAGATATAGGGGGGGATAAAGGCCATTGATTAATGTGCAACTTGTAATATGAGATCAAGTTAAAATCAAAGTTAGAGTCAAGTTTTGGATGGCACTTAAAAACACTTTTTTCTTACTACTTGTTTGTATGGCTATTACTATGTGTTTATCTTTATTTTTTGCAGCAGTACTTACACAGACAAAGTTTAAAGAGAAGAATTTATACCGTGTGATTTTCTTCTTTCCCAATGTGCTTTCTATTGTGATTATTGGTGTACTCTTTAGTCATATTTACGAGCCGAATACAGGGATTTTGAATGTTTTGTTGAAGGGGATAGGACTAGAAAATTGTGCAAAGCCATGGTGTGGCAAGCTGTCGGGTATTATATGGTCATGTATATGGCAGGCTTGCTAACGATTGGTATATTCGCTTTTATGTCTTATTGTAATGAATACATTCTTGCCTTAACTGTATTAAAGCCAGACAACTATACTTTGCCAGTAGGACTTAAAAACTTAATGGAAGTTCAAAAATTTGCAACAGATTGGGGGGCTATGTTTGCTGGATTAGTGATTGTGATGGTTCCCACCATGCTGTTTTATGCTATGGTGCAAAAACACTTAACATCAGGACTTAGTATAGGCGGATTAAAAGGTTAAAAATAGTTGGTAAAAAAAACTAAGCTGAAAAAGCAAAAGCATTGCTAGGATGGGAAACTAAGAAAAACATAGATGAAATGTGCGAAGACACATGGCGTTTTGCTTCAAAACATTATTAAAAAATTAAGGACTAGAGTCCACATTGGATAAGCTAGGCCTTGAATAGAGATAAGGTGTAAAAATCCCCAATAATACAGTGTTCTATATAGAAGAAACTGATTACTAGGGATTTTTATTTTAATGAGCTTTTTTAAAAGGTTCGTCTTGAACGTAGATACCTGTAAGCTTTTGAATACCACGAGGAATAGCGTCTTGTGAAGTCTTCCAAGGGGCAGCGTTGTTACGGTAATCATTTTTATCAATAAACCAGGACAAGTCTTCTTCAAGGCGTTTAAGATTTTCTTTAAGCATTTGCTTGCTAGTATTCATAAAGAAAGTTTTTGTCTCACCCTTTAGGCGGTAAGGCGCAAGCTCTAAGAGGGCTGTAAAGTGCTCGAGGCACATACCTTTACTATTTAGAAAGAGGGTTTTAAATTCTTCATTACTTTCTAAAAGATAGAAGAAAGTTTCCATATAGCGTGTGAAGTTACGCTCAATACGTTCACAGATGTAGCAACTATCAAGTTGTTCATGGAGAGGGGAGGTAGCCAAAGAGGACTCTGAAGTATTTGTTTGCGTAGCGTGTTTGAGACGTTTGAAAAGGCTTGGAGAAGAAGTGTCTAGGTTACCGAACATTTTATCTAAGTCTTTTTCAAGTTTTTGATAATGGGTATGTAAAATAAATGCTAGACCTAGTCGATTCCCGTAGTCGTATAACTTTTTATAATGATCTTTGCAAAAGCCTAGGCGGTCTGTCTGGGCACGAATATCATCTTCCATATAGGAGGCACCGAGTGTAAAACTAATAGCATCTTGTTCCAGGCGGCGGTGAATAAAGCAAAAAGGACACTCATCCTCAGCGTTAAAAGCGTCAGTCAGTGGAATGGTATAAAGGGTATCTTTCATAATAGTCTCCAATCTTATTTGAGATGTATAAGGATTATTATTGATATGAGATTAAGCAAGAATTTAAGTTTATTATACCATATAGGATAGTTAAATAAGGAATATTGAAGTAAAATAAGCATAAGATTATATTGGATAAAAACCAAGAAAATGGTAATAATATGAAAAGGACTTTAAGGCATTTAAAGGATGTGACGAGATGGTAAGTAATGCAATAGTAGAACAGGTGGATTGCTTTGATATTGGACAAATATTAGAAAGTGGACAAGTTTTTAGATTTGAAAAAGTAAATAGCCATACCTATGTCCTTGTGGCCAAGCAAAAATGTATTAAGCTTATCCAGCAGCCAGGCACCCAGTCTTTGATGATTCATCACACCAGTATTGGAGAGTTTGAACAGATTTGGAAAGATTATTTTGATCTTGGCACAGACTACTACAAGATTAGCCAGACATTAGCCAAGAAGGATGAATATATGAAGGCAGCTATTGAATTTGGATATGGCGTACGTATATTGAAACAAGACCCTTGGGAGATGCTCATTTCTTTTATCATTTCACAAAATAAAGGTATTCCACAGATTAAACAGTGTATAGCCAATATTACTGAGCGCTATGGTGAGGAGATTGGCTATGACTATGACACCGAAAAGACTTACTATACTTTCCCAACACCTGAGCGATTGGCAATGGCAACCGAGGAGGAGCTTAGGGCATGTAAAGTAGGTTTTCGAGCGCCTTATATTGTAGATGCTTGCAAGAAGGTAGCAGGAGGTGAAATAGATTTAAATGAGATCTATATCTTACCGGCTATGGAGGCGAAAGAGAAGTTGATGCAAATCAAAGGGGTTGGACCTAAGGTCTCTGATTGCATTTTGCTTTTTGCCTATAGTAAGATGGACTTATTCCCTACAGACGTATGGATTAAGCGTGTCATAGAAGGTATGTATTTTGAAGGAAAAGAAATTTCTCTCAAAGCCATTCAGAATTTTGCACGGGAATATTACGGTGACTTAGCAGGCTATGCTCAACAATACTTGTTTTTCTATGGTAGAGAAAATAATTTATATAAATAACTTTAAAGGTATGGCTAAAAAGTGAATCAAGCTATACCTTTAAAGTGG
>NZ_JAVVQU010000063.1:0-10808 GCF_036655075.1 Niameybacter sp.
CCTCAAAGTATGCAAGCATTTTTCTTTGCTTTGACGAAGAACAAACTGTTGGATTTGCCCAGTGTCAGCTTAGACAAGATTATGTGGAAGGCACCCAAACGAGTCCAGTAGGATATTTAGAGGGGATTTACATCAAAGCAGATTATAGAAAACGTGGACTTGCACACCGATTGTTAAGTGCGTGCGAGGAATGGGCTAAGTTAAAAGGTTGTAGTGAATTTGCAAGTGACTGTGAACTAGATAACGAGGACAGCTTAAAGTTTCATTTAAGTACGGGGTTTGATGAAGCTAATAGAATTATTTGCTTTAATAAGAAGTTGTGAAATAGAAAGAAAATTATTGATGGAGGTTTAAAATGGCACAATTAGAATGCAAATTACAAGGTGGGTTTCATGAGGTTTTGAGTGCAATTGAAGCAGGCATATTAAATGGAAGTGCATCAGCAAGTCAGGAAGGAAGTAGCGACTATATCTATAAAGGGATGCATTGTGCAGTACGTGTTTATGAAAGATACAGCATGATAGGAGGCAATCGCGTTAGCTTGAATATCACCTTAATCGGTACGGAGGATCAGCTCTTCTTATCTGCGATTACGGCGGGAGGGAGTCAAGCTGTTTTGTTTAAAATCAATACCTTTGGGGAGTCGGCCTTTTTAGACTGTGTAAGGGATATCGTAGAGCCATATAGGGTAAGTTAATCTTAGATAATAAGGGACTCATCTTCATGCATCATGTAGTAGACTAGTATAAAAATGCTTATCATAAAAAGAGGGTTACGGGAACATAGCTTTCTAATTTTTGTTGTGTACTGATAAAGAAGGATGCTATGAAACGTACGACAAAACGATAGCTTTTTATAAAAGGATGTGATTATACTCGAATAATGGGCAACCCTTTTTAAAGTAGGGGATTGAGATTGCATAGTTTATAGAGATTCCAAGAGAAAAGTATATGGACACGTTTAAATGAATAAGAGAGGGTTAAATTTAACCCCCTCTTATTCATTTAAATATTAAGTTTTGTTTCTATATCATTTAGCAAATCGCTATTGTGTTGATAAAAAGTATCCTTGAAAAATTCAGCGGCAAAATCATCTTTAAAAGCAGCAATGATTTTTTTTGCAATAAGTAACTGTACTTTTGACTTTTCTTTTTCTCCTTTTTGGGTATAGTAATCTGAAAGCCTTACTAGCATTTCGATAAGTGTATCGGCAGAGAGATTTTTTTGTCTATGGGCCGATTCATACATATCCTCTCCATCAAGTAACAATGCAGCAACTTGTAACTTCGTAAAATAGATTTCAGGAATCTTGTTTATGGTTATTTTGGCAAGACTGTACTCATCCATGGACTTGTATGCTTCAGCCATAATACGGTATGCGTCATATTTGATATCATCATATTTTGTACATTCAATAAGTGATTTACACATACCTATGACTTCTAAGCTTCTTTCAGGTATAGGTATAACGCCGATAATGCAGTTAAGTAGGACGTCGTTTCCGGGATATTTTTTCAATCCTTCGCGTAATATGGATTCACACATTTCAGGATTACAATAGTAATATTCTCCTGATCTTGTAACAATGTCATTAATATTTTTCTCAATTTCATAGAGATTAAAATCAAAAAGATCATCTATTGATACACCAAAAAATGAAGCTATTGCAGGTATTAAGGTCACATCTGGCATAGCTAGTGCATTCTCCCATTTAGACACTGCTTGAAATGAAAGACCGAGATAATTAGCAAGTGTTTCTTGCGAAATATTCTTTTGTTTACGTAAAGCTTTAATCTTTTCACCTAGCGAAATATTCATAAGTATGACTCCTAAACATAAAGTAATCAGCGCTGATTCTCATTAAATTATAGCATTTATTTTTTATATAAGAATAACGCAGTTGTTGAGAATTTTTCAACCACAAGTAGAAGTACAGTTTATCTAGAAGGAAATTAAGCACGTTATTTTCTTCATTTGCGGAAGAGGCTAAACAGGCGACCTATTTATTTCAAAATGGTGACAGCGGTTATGTTGCTTTATAGAAACATGTTTTACATGTATCGATTACAGACCTTAAGAAAAACTATGCAAACTTAAATGTCTATTTTGACCTTTGGAAAAAAGAAAGTGATGTACAACCTTATATTCCAGAAATGATTCAAGTATTGAAGGAAAAGGGATTAGCTTATATGAGCGAGGGTGCGCTGGTTGTGGAGGTCAAAGAAGCAAGTGATAAAAAAGAGATCCCGTCCTGCATGATTGTTAAATCAGATGGTGCAACATTATATAGCACAACAGATTTGCTACTATTGTAGAAAAAATGAAATTATATAAACCAAGTGAAATCATTTGCATTGTAGACAAAAGACAAGAGATACATTTTGAACAAGTCTTTAGATGTGCTAAAAAGGTAGCATTAACGACTCATGAAACAAAGTTAACTTTTTTAGGATTTGGACCGATGAATGGAAAAGACGGAAAATCTTTTAAAACAAGAGATGGCGACATCATGTGTCTAGAGAAGTTAATTGAAGAAGTCAGCGATAAGGTTTATGATAAAGTCATTTCGAACAAAGATATTAATGAAACTGAAGCAAGAAGTATTTCTCAAAAAGTTGGATTAGCAGCTTTAAAATATGGGGATTTATCTAATCAGATTTCAAAAGACTATGTATTTGATGTAGATAGATTTACATCTTTTGAAGGCGATTTATGAATTATCTAATGCGTTTAACAGATTTTATTATTCTAATAAAATCATTTCCGAAATAGAATTAATGGTTATATAGATGAAGTCAATCAGATGGATACTACAATTAAAATAGTTTTTTAGCACTATAAAATCTTTGAGTAAAATATAAAAGGGTGTAAAATAGAAAGAAGTAATACATTTTCATCTAACCAATAGACACTCAAGGAGGCAAATCATGTTACTTATTAAAAATGGTAAAGTATTGACAATGGCAGGTATTACTTATGAAAAAGGTGATGTACTTGTAGCAGTAGGTAAAATTCAAGCAATAGAGGAAAACATTGTAGCGACAGAAGAAATGGAAGTTGTAGATGTCAAAGGGGCTTGGGTGATGCCAGGTATTATAGAATCCCATTGTCATATTGGTATTATGGAAGAGGATAAGGGATTTGAGGGAAATGATACCAATGAAGCGACGGATCCTATAACCCCTCAACTTAGAGCTATAGATGCGGTCAATCCTATGGATACAGCCTTTAAAGATGCAGTAGAAGGAGGGATAACCTCTGTAATGACTGGTCCAGGAAGTGCCAATGTAGTAGGTGGACAATTTGTATTTATGAAAACAAGTGGTCAAAGCATAGATGAGATGATTGTTAAGGAACCGGCAGCCATGAAAATTGCTTTTGGTGAAAATCCAAAACGCGTTTACAATAGTAAAGGTAAAATGCCTTCTACTCGTATGGCAACAGCATCTCTTTTACGCGAGGCGCTAACCCATGCAACACAGTATAAAGCTAAGAAGGAAAAGGCATTTACTAAAAGTGAAGACTTTGCTGTAGATTTCAAACAAGAAGCTTGGTTACCTGTATTGAATAAAGAAATACCACTCAAAGCACACGCCCATCGTAGCGATGATATCTTGACTGCCATTCGTATTGGAAAAGAATTTGATGTGCTTATGACATTAGACCATTGTAGTGAAGGGCATTTCATTGCAGACTATATTGCATCATCAAAGTATCCAGTTATTATTGGCCCAACTTTAACTCGAAGAAGTAAAATAGAAGTGCAAAATAAAACTTTTGAAACGCCAGGGATTCTTCACCAAGCAGGTACACTTGTTGCACTCACTACAGACCATCCTGTTATTCCCGTACAATACTTGAGCAAATGTGCAGGCCTTGCAGCTAAAGCAGGATTGGGTATTGAAGAAGGACTTAAAGCTATTACGATCAATGCTGCAATAATCTGTGATGTAGCAGACCGAGTGGGAAGTCTAGAAGTTGGAAAAGATGCAGATATTGCTATTTTTACAGGAAATCCTATGGAGATTTTTACGGATACACTGTATACGATTATTGATGGAACAATCGTTTATAAAAATAGAGCGAACAATTAATGTCGCATCTGTACAGCACGAGTACTTTCACTATTGTAGAAAAAAACTTACGGTTGTTTACATATTTTACGTTATTCTTTGTTATCAACTTGTATGACCTCTTTGTTTTAGCGAGATTTTAATAGGAATTGTATGCCTACAACTTCAAAGATAAAGTTGTAGGCATTTTTATGTGTAAAAAGGATTCTTATTTTACTACGATTTCTATCTTTAAAGCAATGCTAAAGAATTTGAAGAAATATGAGAAATTTATGAGTAAATATTATTTTTTATAAATAAATATTCAAAAATGTATTGTAGTCTACTTAAGTTTATGCTACGATGAATAAAGAATCATTTTAGATAATAATAATTCATTTATGGAGAGGGAGAATAAGATGAGTAAGAAAAATAATTTATTAAAAGGGTTAATGACACTTTTTTTAAGTATGGCTGTAAGTATTAATGTATTTGCTTGTACAGGAGTAGTCGTAGGGAAAGATGCAACAGAAGATGGCAGTATTATTATTGGTAGAACAGAAGATATTGGCGCAGCTTATAACAAAAACTTTGTGGTTGTACCTGCAACAACTTATAAACAAGGTAAACTATTTGAAGACCTTAACGGGTTTAAGATTGAACAACCACAGCATGCGTATAAATATACAATGATTCCCGATGTGGCAGAACATGAGGATGGTATTTATGCAGCAGCTGGTATGAATGAGCAAGGGGTAGCCATGACGGCAACAGTATCAGCGGCTATCAATGATGAAATTAAAGTGCTTGATCCTCTCGTTGAAACAGGTATTCGTGAAGCAGCCATTCCATCCGTCGTATTACCACGTATTAAAACAGCACGTGAAGGGGTGCAAGTATTAGGTGAAATTGTAGAAAAGCACGGTTCTGCAGAAGGCAATATTATTCTCTTTGCAGATAAAAATGAAGCCTGGTACATGGAAATTTTAAGTGGTCATCAATGGGCAGCAGTCAAAGTACCAGATGATATGTATGCAGTGATTCCAAATGCATTTATGCTAGGCTACATTGATTTAGAGGATACCAAGAATGTTATGGCATCAAAAGATGTTATTAATATGCCAAAAGAAAAAGGTCTTCTTAAAAATCATGAAGGTAAATTCCACTTAGCGCTTACATATGGTACAGAAATGTCAGAAGGCAATCGCCTACGTGCATGGGGTGGACAGCATTTCTTCTCACCTTCACAAAATGTGGCATTAGATACACCAGCCTTTGATTTATTTATGAAAGCTGATGATAAAATTGCTGTAGATGAAGTGATGGATCTTCAAAGATATCGTTATGAAGGCACAGAAAATGATGTCAACCTTCCTGAAAATAAAGGAAAGCGTGCAATTGGTACGGAAGCTCAAGCTGAATGTCATATCATTCAAATGAAAAAAGAATATCCAAAAGAAGTAGGGGGACTTATGTGGATGGCTATGGGAAATGCTGAACACTCTGTTTTCTTACCAACATTTGGTGGCATTACAGAGACACATGAAGCTTACAAAGTGCCAGGTGTAAACTATAATCAGGATGCTGCATATTGGACTTTTAGAGGGTTATCAACACTTGCAGAACTTGATCGTGTGAACTATGGAAAAGGTGTCAGAGATTACTGGAAACAATATGAATTAAATCTTGTAAAAGCACAAAAAGCCATTGACGAAAAAGTGATAGCTCTTGCAAAAACAGATCAAAAGGCTGCCACAACTTATATGACTGAACAAGGCATTCAAGTTGCTGAAGATGCCATCACTAAAGCCCAAGCTATTCATAGCCAACTCTATACGTTTGTTGCAAAACATGGTGGGGGCAGAACAATTAAGGCACCTTTTGTACCAACTATCAAATGAAGTAAAAAACACCGCAGACCCTGTATAGGGTATCTGCGGTGCTTTTTTTAAATAATTTAGTGCAGGAACACTACATTTATAGTATCACATTCATATAAAGACATAGGCCAAGAGCCAGTATGCACCAAAGAATATGAGAAGCAAGAATCATAAGATAGATGACATTCATGGCATTAATAAAGTAATTAGACACTTTAAGCTGGTGAGGCGTAGCTGATTTGAATCGTATGCTCAAATAAAGGAGAAGAAAAGCAGGAAGCATAATTTTTAAAAGCAATGCACTTCCTGTATGGGACATGACATTAATCATAAAGGGATTGATTTCTTGAAATAAACCTGTATTCAACAAGAAGAAGGTAAAAAGAAAGTCTAGGACATTGAGAATGTATAAAATAAGTAACTTTATTTTGACGGTGTATAGTGTAGAACTTTTTATAAAAGCAAGCATAATAACCCTCCCAAAAAGAAATAGATGTAATCTAGAATATGCTGTGTGTGGGACAAGTATGCAAAACTGAGAACAAAGTTCAAGAAAAATTTAAGTAATAAGATACTTTTAATGTATTGATACAGATGCAAAAGGCAGTAGGATTTTAGAAAAATAAACAGTGTAAACGAAACGTATCAAAAATACTCCATTCATACTATAATAAACTTAGCTTTGATTAAAAGATATATAAAGGAGAACTACATGAATCCGTTAGATTTTATTTATAACCGCAAGAGCGTTAGACAATTTAAGCAAACTGCAGTACCTAATGAAATAATTGTTGAAATTGTGAAAGCTGGAACTTATGCACCTTCACCAAAACATCAACAAAATTGGCATTTTGTTGTATTGCAAAATAAAGCAATAATTGAATCAATGGGTGAGATTGTAAGAAAAAGTCATGAACGCATTGGGCAACTTGCAAAAGATGAAAAAGATTTCAAAAAACATATGAGTGTAATCAATTACTATACTTGTTTTAAAGATGCACCCGTTGTCATTTTAGTCTATGCTTGCCCCTATCAGATGCTCGAATACAAAATTCTAGAATCAAACGATGTCCCAAGAGAAGTCCTTGAGGTATTACAATCTCCGCAATCAGGGGCACAGGGTATTGGGGCAGCTATAGAAAATATGTTACTAGCTGCAACAGCACTAGGTTATGGCAGTTGCTATATGACAGGACCAACCCATGCCAAATGTGAAATTGAAACTTTGATTGATTTTGAGCAGCCGGGTTATGAATTAATGTCTATGGTAGCATTAGGAGAAGCAGCTGACCTTACACCAGCCCAACCACCAAGAAAACCGTTAGAAGATGTACTTACTTTTATAGATTAACTTTAGGGGTACAAACAGATAAGTTGAATGCGCTTATGTATAAGTATCAACTACAGTATCAACCTCAAGTTCGAGGCATACGCTCAATGGAGTGCTTTAAGTATACGAGTCGCTTTATCTGTCTTATCACCTATATTCGTAAACTATTGTGATAGAAAATATCAAATCACATATTAATTTAGAGCGTTTAAGTTATGATAAGTTATTAGGTGAACAGATATGTCTGTAAAAGTTGATAGAAGTGGTTTAAAAGGATATATTAAGGTATAATAGGAATAAAACTTTATAACTAAGAGGTACAATATGTCAATATTAGAAAAACAATTTGAACAAGAACTCATTAAAAACTGTGAACTTGCACAGAAAGAATGCGGTTACACATCTACACGTTTTTTACAAACTATAGAAAAGTTTGGTGGCGTAAAGACAGCGCAAGAAATCTTGCGTAAAGGTAGACTCTCCGATGGATTTGAGAAACTTCAACAAGCAGGACGTATCGAATTAACTATGGAAGCAAGTATGATCAAAAGACCGTATGCAGAACTTTTTACAGATGATGAAGTAAATACCTGCTACGAAGTACTCTGTGAACATGGCTACTATGAATAGCCTATAGATATAAAACTTGACATTTAAAAATTAAACAATGTTCTAAATAGGAGAGGGGGCAAACCGGCATGAGACAAAAAATAGAAGTCTTTTGCAAGTCAAAAGGGTTAGATACAATTGGCTTCATTCCCTGTAGGCGATTAGATGAGTTAAAAACTTTTTATCATATAAGACAAGTATTAGGACTACAAAATGAATTTGAAGAATCTGATCATGAGAAGCGCATCAATCCCTTATCTTATATGATAGAGGGGAAGACGATTATAGCTATTGCCTTTCCCTATTATGACCTAAAAGGTCAGGAGACATCCTCAAATGGATTTTCTATCTATACGCAGCGTCAGGATTATCACCGTGTGGTGAAACACTATTTGAATGAGATTTGTACGTATATACAGAGCTTAGGTGGGCAGGCAATAGGTCTTGTAGATAGCAATGCCTTGCCAGAACGCTATATTGCCTATCTAGCGGGTATAGGTTTTATTGGACGGAATAATATGATTATTACTAAAAAGTATGGTTCCTATGTTTTTTTAGGAGAAATCATTACAGACTTAGAGATTTCATGTAAAGACCAACGTCGCTTTGAGGAAATATCAGAGTATGCGGAATGTGGAAGCTGCGAAAGGTGTTTAGGGGCATGCCCAACTCGTTCCATCAATAAGGCAAGCATTAATCCTAACATTTGTCTCTCTTACATTACACAAAAAAAAGCTATTAATGAAAAAGAGATTAAACTTTTAAAAGGTAATGTGTTTGGATGCGACTTTTGCCAATTAGGTTGTCCTTATAACGAAGAAGCCTTGGACAGTCCTTTAGAACCCTTTCAGACTTTAGCATATATGCAAGAAGAAGCTAGAGTCTATGCTGAAATGGATAATGCCTATTTTAAAGAGAAAATTAATTCCACATCTTGTGGTTGGAGAGGGAAAAATGTTATCCGGCGTAATGCTATTATCCGCCTAGCAAGAGAAGGTTCTGATATTCAAAAGTTTAAAGGGGATTCACCTTATATCAATGACTATATAGGTCAACTTTCAAAAAAATAAAAAAATAGATTCTAATAAAACATTTAAATTAGAGTATTGCAATTTTAAGATAGTATGTTATAATGAAAAACGTCTTCCAAGTTAATTGAGAGATGTTTGATGGCGGCATAGCCAAGTGGTAAGGCAGAGGTCTGCAACACCTTCATCACCAGTTCAAATCTGGTTGCCGCCTTTTGAGAAGCACTTAGACTTTAAGTCTAGGTGCTTTTTTAAGTGCGCCCAGCATAGGTGCAATCTAACGGGTGAAAGTCCCGAGCACGGGTTGATAGTGCCACGTGCATAGCCTAAGACAAGGGTGTCCGTCGTGAGGTAGAATCTGAAGAAAGTTGGCGGCAAAACTCTGGTCTGACGTACAGAAATCACATTTGAGGCATATGTACACTGAGTAAGGTTGCTTAACAAACCAAAGCCCCAAACTATCCGAAAGTGTACAGTGTAAATGTGGCAGATAGATGGAGTGAAAGATTGCGTTCTTACCTGGGGAGGTCTGATAGCCCACTACTAAAAGGATGCACTTCCTAAGTAATAACCTATGCAGTGATGTATAGCTAAGATATCAGAAGTCAGCAGACGTCATAGTACTTTAGCAATCATGAGTGCTAGAGGAAGGACTGAACATTAAGGAGGTTTTCAGCTTTGAATAATTCAAATAAATTACAAGGAAAGCAGATAACTAAATATTTAGGTCGCCTTGAGGAAGTACAGGTGGAAACTGGAGATAATCAAGGGATGCTTAGTAAAGATTTGGCGTTCTCAAAGAGAGAAAGAGAAAACGATGAAGAAATTGAAACAAGTAATTGCACAGGAGCTTAGCAAAATTTATGAGCCTACCTTTTCAGAAAGTAGCTATGGATTTAGACCTGGTAGAAGTCAACATAGGGCAATGAAACAGGCGAGAGAACACATAAACAAAGGCTATAAATGGGTAGTAGATATGGACTTAGAAAAATTCTTTAACACGGTACAACATGACGTACTTATGAATAAGTTAGCGAATAAGATAAGGGATAAAAGAGTCCTCAAACTTATAAGAAAATATCTAGAAAGCGGTATCATGATAAATGGTTTAACGACACCTAATGAGGAAGGTATGCCACAAGGAGGTCCACTTAGTCCGCTCTTATCAAACATCATGCTAGATGAATTGGATAAAGAACTGGAGAAAAGAGGACATAAATTCTGTAGGTTTGCAGATGATTGTAATGTCTATGTGAAAACTAAAAAGGCAGGAAAAAGAGTGCTAGGGAGCATGAAGAAACTCATAGAAGGTAAGTTAAAACTAAAGGTAAACATAAATAAAAGTGCAGTAGATTTAGTAACAAGAAGAAAATTCTTAGGGTTCTCATTTTACTTTGCCAAAGGTGGAGTTGAAATAAGAATACATGAGCAATCATACCGGAAGTTCAAGGAAAAGATAAGAAAAGCTACAAATAGAAATACTGGAATAAGTATCTAGAAGAACTAGGATACAAGAGCATCACCAAGAGATATCAATTAATACATTAATTCTTTAATGAACCACCGTATACCGAACGGTACGTACGGTGGTGTGAGAGGACTCTAAATAAAATAATTATTTAGCTCCTACTCAATTATACTCATCACAATTCTAATCCTATCAGTGGGAGGAAAAGAGAGACTCTTTACCCTGTTCAGGGAAATTATAGAATAAGTAAACTTCTTATTAGTGAAAAACTAAGTTTTCCGCTAGAAGAAATGGGGATTTAACCACCGGATTATTAGTTGCATTTAAAAAAAACAAAAAAACTATTGACTTATGTCAGTAAATCGTGCATAATAAAACACGTCACTGAGGCCCAGTGGTACAGTTGGTTAGCACGCCGCCCTGTCACGGCGGAGGTCGAGGG
>NZ_JAVVQU010000064.1:0-10563 GCF_036655075.1 Niameybacter sp.
TAGATATTTGTTGGATTGAAGATTATTTATATAATGGGGAATAGGAGAAAGAATATGATTTTTAAAGAAATTGGTGATAAAAATTATCCTACTATAATTTTCTTGCATGGTGGTGGCTTGTCAGATTGGTCATGGAAAGTAATTGTTGATAAATTTAGCGATAACTACAATGTGGTTACTCCGATTATTGATGGTCATGGAGAGAATGGCAATGAGGAATTTATCAGCATTGAAGATTCAGCTTCTAAACTAATAAACTACATTGAAAAAGAAAAAGGTGGAAAAGTATTTGCGATTGGTGGATTATCAATAGGTGCACAAATACTTTGTGAAGTATTGGCACAAAGACCAAATATTACACAATATGCTATTGTTGAAAGTGGGTTGGTTATCCCTCTAAAAGGAACAACAGCTTTAACTGTTCCTACTTATCAGTTATGTTACGGTTTAGTAAAAAAACGATGGTTTGCAAAAATGCAAGCACAAACCCTTTATGTGCCAGATAAATTGTTTGAAACTTACTATCAAGACAGTTTGAAGATTAGTAAGCAATCACTAATTAACATTACTTTAAGTAACGGAAATTACTCCCTCAAAAATTCCATTACTAATACAACAGCAAAAATCTTAATTATTGTTGGTGGAAAAGAAATTAGTGTAATGAAAAAATCAGCCACACTTTTACACAATACATTAAATGGAAGTTCTTTGTATATTGTCCCCAAAATGAAGCACGGTGAGTTGAGTTTAGTCTATCCAAATCAGTACATTGAGAAATTAGAAGAGCTATTTACATTATAAGCATGGCATAAAGTTGATATAGCTTAGAGGTTTATGCAATAAAATAGTTAATTGTGCGAAGGAACCAGGCTCTCTTTATCACTCTGCTTAACTATTAATTTAACTGTATTATATACCACAGGGGAGCTAATTTACATGAAGAGTAGAATAGGTCGGTGATGCGTGGGTGGTGTCCCTGTAGCTTTTTTTGAGCGAGGGCTAAGAGGCTGTTAATGAGTGTGTGAACGCGGAAGGGATACCGCACGCGTAGCACCGGCCGAACCTCCTGCATAAACTAGTGATTCTGTCACACGAAACAGCCCCTTCAGTCGAAGGGGCTATATTTCATTTTTTCCTCCACTTATAAATACAAACCACCTCTACTATGCCTATCCCCATAACCCTATTTCTCATAAAAGTATAAATGCCTTCAAAGGGGAATAATGCATACTGCGTGAGGTAGTTATGTTGTATGCATTTTACCTTAAACTGTTCCACATAAAAACTTATATCAAACAAATTATTAGGGGGTAACCCTTGCTTAGATATGTAAAACCCAGTGAGTGTTAGCCTATACACCATCCACATACAGCCTATATTAAGTACCACTTTAAGAAGACTTTGGACAACACTTTTTGTAGTTTTTCCTTGTAGCTTTTGCATTTCTCTTCCACAATTTTTCACCAACCTATACATGCCTATGATACCCAAGATGGCCATAGGGAGTCTAGTTCCATTTATTAATGTTTTTTTTCTATCTAAAAGGTCAAAAACAACATTTTCTTCCCTACTCACCGTCAAGTCTTCTAAGTCATAAATAGAAAGTGCTTCTCCTGCTTCATTTTGTGGGGTTAAGATAAGGTTTTCTACTACCCATTCCTCTGCTACACTACTCCTAAAAGGTAAGTAAATCTTCTCCTGTCCATTGTCTAAAAGAATATCTGTCCAAGATTTATATTTTTCATAAACGCCTACTACTTGATAATAAATGCCCTCAATTTTACAAAGATTCCCCGCTGCTTCTTCACCCCCAAACAAACTTTCTGCTAATACGTCACTGATGACGACCACATTGTTCCCCTGTGCAACAGCTTCCTCAGAGAAAAATGCCCCATTTTTCATGCTCAAAGGTTGTACACTTGGCAAATATCCATTGGTTGCTATGACCTCTACACGCCGCTGACTTTTCCCTTGTATAGTCCCAGACTTCTGACTTAATACTGTAGGTTGTAGTCTTTCATAACTTTCTTGCCTCTTGAAATGTTCATAGCTTGTGCCGTCTCCTGCCTGAAGGTATGCCACTATGTTTCCTGTCCCATAGTCTTTAACATAGTGTGCGACCATGTTGTATTTGATGAGTTCTAAACCTACTAATAGGATTAAGTACATCCATCCTCTTTTTCTCACCTTCTCACTCCTACTCTAGACTAACTTCCATACCTTCTTTTAAAGGTTTAGATGTCCTTACAACAACCTTTGCACCTGTTGGTACAATGGCTGTAATAGCCGTATTTAAGTCACCTTCCTTTAAAAGCGTACAATTGATTTTACTTACCTTATAGGTTGTTACCCATGTGCCTTCTTGTTTCTCCATAACAAAGATATAATTTTGCCCCTCTTGTTTGACAATAGCCGAGTTTGGTACAATTTGTTCGTACGTACCTGACGCTTGAACAACTTCTATTAATACACTTTTATAAGCAGTGCCGTCTTGTTGTACCACCTCTTGAGGCATTTCTTCCATATCTTCTATCTCACAAGTGAAAGTATACGCCCCTTTCTCTTGATTCAAGGTCTTTTGGATCACTTCGGCATCTCGCTTTCTTCGCTCTAAGGTCCACTTCACCTTGTCGCCAACTTTTATCTTCTCGGCCTGTACCTTGGACACTTCAAAGCTTACTCTATAAGGAATGTCTTCTGGTACAATCACCGCAAGTATTTCTTTTTTATCCACTTGGTCTTGTTCAAAGGTATGGAGTGTCTGAATGTAGCCACTTATGGGGGCTGTTACTACCCGCTTACCTGTATCTACTTCTTCTACTTGTAACTGGTGGTTGTTCAATATACTTTGTTTGTCTATCTCCATTTGTTGATTGACTAACGTTGTCTCTTTAGCTTGCAAAGCTTCTAATTCTTTTTCTAGATTTTCTATTTTGACCTGTGTGAGCTGTTCTACTTTTCTTTTAAGTTCTTCCCTTTTATTCTGACTTGTCTCATAAGCCTCTTGGGACACAGCCCCTATGGCATATAATGCCTCATTTAAGTTGACTTCTTGCTCCTGCTTTTGAATGGCTTCTTGTAACGCTATAAGCTCTGCGTCTTCTGCTACCTGACTGATTTTATCTTGTTGCTTTTGGTAGGCTTCTTGTGTCTTACCTCTTTCTACCTCTAACGCTTGTTTTTGTCTATCTAAACTTTCTTGTTCGAGTAACAACTTAGTATGTTCAAGTTCCTTCTTCAGCAAACTGGCTTCAGATTGTTCTTCTTCTAAGGTAAACAAGACTTCTCCTTTTTGTACTTTCCCCCCTTCTTCTATTTGACAGTCCGCTACTTTCCCTTCTAGGGGTGCTTCAACTTTAAACTGTTTTTTTTCTATAAACTTTTCATCAGGTCCCACTTTGCCATCTACAATAAGTTTAGTTTCTATTTTGCCCTTTTCTACTTCCTGCACTTTTACAACCGGTAATAAAAAGGTATAGATTGTTTTTGAAAGTATGGTCAAGGCAAGCATAATGCCTAAAAAGATGAGCATACTTCTTCCCATAATTTGTTTGAACTTAATCCCTGTTTCCATCCTGCTCCCTCCTTATTTCAAATTGGTTATTTTAAAGCCTTCTGTTAAGTCATGCTGAGCATAAAAGGCCAAAAGCACTGGCAAAATCATATATAAGACACTGCATGCAAACCCTATGGAAATATTATTTTGTGCAATGGAAGCTAGATAGACAGAAAGAGGATACTTATCCTTAGAAGTTAAGAAGATAAGGGGTTGCTCCACCATATTCCAATAATCTACAAAGAGGAGCAATGCCACTGTTACAATAATAGGCTTACACATAGGCACAACCACATACCTTAATATCTGTAAGTCACCAGCACCTAGCAACCTTGCTTCCTCTATAAATGCCTCATCTATCCCTTCCATAAACTGCTTTAAGAAAAAGACACCAAAGGTCCCAAAGATACCTGGCAAAATAAGTGCACCATATCTGTCTAGCAACCCAAGCTTATCCAACATCATATAGTTTGGTACAACTGTCACTTGAAAGGGCATGAGCATAATAACAATGTAACTAAAGAACAATACCTCTGAACCTTTAAACTTCAATTTACTCAATCCATAGGCTGCAAATAAACCTATTATTGTCTGGAGCACAACAATAGGTGCCACGATCATAAGGGCATTCCAAAATAAATAGAGGAATTCTGGTGTCTGAAACAAAATATGATAGTACTGGTCTAAGTTGATGTAAAAGGGCTTAATAAAAGTTTTCTCCCAAATACTCACATCATAAGCGGTATACAACTGTGCAATAAGCTGCTCTCCCTTTAATGAATGCATCACAACATAGGCCACTGGCAATAAGGACAGCCCTATCCCTAAAATCAAACCTATCTTTGCTACCCACCGTATGCCGAGCCTACTCTCCATTTGTACGCCTCCTATCTATTTTGCTTCATATAACTTTGTTGCCAATAAGCCATTCCATAGATGATGGCAAAGAGGACCATATAAAGTAAAAATGAAGCAGCTGTCAGTATTTCATAATTTAAATTGATAAAGTGATTATTCATAAAGTGTTGCAATAGATAAAGGTTATGGACAGGATAATCCCCTTGTAGTAAGTACACCTCTCTAAAAATCTTAAAGCAATTCAATAAGGAGATAATGATAGAAAAAAAGAGCATAGGCACAAGATAGGGAATCTTAATCCATAAGGCAACTCTCCAAAATCCAGCGCCATCTACCCGAGCTGCCTCTTCAAATTCTCTTGGCATACTCAGCAATGAGCTTAGTATCAAAATCACATTATACCCCATATTTTTCCATATAATGAGCAAGATAACAATCCAAGGTGCATAGTCACTGACTAGCCAATCTTGTGAGGTATGTAAGATGGCATTAACAAGCCCATCTCTTGCCAATAAATCCTGCCATAAAAGCATCAAAGAGGCAGTGGGCACCACCATAGGAATAAGTAGTATGCCTTGAATGCCTTTATACTTTTCTAAATATCGCTCTAAGAACAGCGCTACAACCAACGAAAGGCTACACAACACGGGCAGGGCAATCCCTACAATAAAACTTGTATTATGGACTGCTAGCTTGTAAGCATCATTGGCAAACAATGCCTTAAAGTTACTAAGTCCTACAAACCTTCTATCTATCACACCTTCTGTAAAGCAATACATGAAACTTTGTAAAAAAGGTATCATGTAGAAAATCATGACACCTACTAAGCTAGGTAATACAAACAAAAGTCCCTTAAAACGCTTAAGTTTATGCATAGGTATCTCCTTCTTACAAGAAAAGCCCCCTTTTCCAAATCGTGCTACTGGGGGCTTCATCTCCTTATTCCACTAAATACGCTTGAGCTCTTTTGGCAACTGCCCGAGCTGCTTCTTGTGCCGTCATCTCACCTTTAAAGTAACCTTTTGTTTCTTTCACTATAATCTCCATTAAAGTTTCATCCATCATAACGGGTACTTTGGACTCTTGGCAAAGTTGTAAGAACGCCTCTTGTGCCCATCTGTAGTTCCCATCTATAAAGAGTTCACGCCCCTTGTGATCCGCAACGCCAAAAGAACTTGTATCTTCTTCGTTATGGGCGAAAGACTCTTGAAGTGCCTTGTTATTTACTGCAAAGCCATCTCCTAGATTAATCCTTTGAATAGTGTCAGATAAAGCTGTTTCAATAATCTCTTGTACAATATCCTTATTATCGCTATTGACATTAATCCCTACAATCCCTTGTGGTATAAAGACACCTTCTTCTTGATTTCCTAACCTTACAAAACCACTTTGTCCACGTTTTTCATTGGCTGCAACTGCCATTAACAAATCAAAGCTTGCTTTCGGTGTCAAAATGTGTACAGCTGTTTCCCCATAAGCTACGTCTAATAGTCCTGCAATTTGTTCAGTACGTGGGTCATGCCCATTTGTTCCTATCTCTTTTTCTTTCATAAGTTCTGGCTGTTGTACACGCTTAATATTTTCTAAGAAGGTAGCGAATGCTTCTTCATTGATAGTGCCTTTTGCATCTTTCCAAGTAGTTGCAGTCGTTAAATAGAATGCTCTAAGCAGTTGTTCTTCTGAATAATCAGGGAAAAGCTTTTCATTTGGATGAAGCTTACACCACTTAGCCAGTTCCTCAAGGTCACTTCCAGATTGTAGTACTGCTTCATCACCCCATAAGGTTGGAAAGGCAAATCTTATGGGAACAGCATACAGCTTATCCTCTTTTTCATAGGAAGCCGCCACACTAGATAACCATAAGCCTTGGTCCATAAAAGGCTTTGCCCAATCGCTCATATCTTCTAAAACACCTTTTTCCATATAAGTTTCCACAGGTAATCCATCTAGGACTAATAAGTCTGGCCCCTTCCCTGCAAGTATTTCTGTATTCAGTGCACGCATAGCATCTGTCTTTGTGAGGGTGCTGCCTTCTTCTAATCCTATTTGGAAGCTTACTTGTACTTCTGGGTTGTCAATTTGATACTGTGCTATAGCTTGTTTAAGGGTCGGTTGCTCTTCTAACATGTACACAAAGACTTCATTTTGTGGCTTAGAAGGTGTATCTTGAGCATACACATATTTTTTGAACTGATACTCACCTTCTGCACCTCTAAAAACAGCAAAGAATACATCGTCTTTTACAATCAACTCAAGACATTCTAAAGAAGGCATGCTAAAAGAATATCTATCGGTATCCATCACCCGCTCCCATATAGACCCGCCTTGTACTAAATGATTAATCCCTTGGTTATTCAGTAAGTAAAGACCACCTTGGTTATCAGGTATTAATTTGCTAGAGTCATCTACACCTTCACAAGGTATCGTCTCTATCAGTTTCCCACTCTCAAGGTCATAACTTTTCACACTACTATCTTGTACTGCTATTTGGTACATTTTATCTCCTATAACCGCCACACTTGGCGAACTTTCTCCATAAGCTCTAACAAAGGTTCCATCTGTAGCCTTGTATCGATGTACACCCATATAAGCATCTGACACTATCAAATCCCCATCTGGCAAGACTTCTAGTGTTTCTGGTGTCACATAGTCTTGTTCATACTCCCAGTCGATATTTAAGTCTTCTAGCTTATTATCCTTACCCAACTTATAGATTCTGGTTTTAGATTCCTCTGCTAAGCAATAAGCAATGTAAGTTTCCTCCCCATTTGTATAGAGTTTGTCTTGATACCATCCCTCACCTAATTGTTGATAGGCCGTGCTCCATGGTGCATCTTGTTCTTCCCATGTATCATCACTTGTTAATCGATATACCTTAATCTCATCCTGATAAATATAGGCCTCTATACCCTGCTGTGTTTGACCCATTCCCATCAAGAAGCCTTTTCCCATATTAGGCAAAGCTAAAGTTTTTTCAACGTAGCGTCCCATCGCTACATTTTCAGGGGCTACATTTTTATTGCCTACTTCTTGGGTATTATCCTGTGGTAGTTCTCCTTGTCCACAGCCACTCATTAAGAGCATATTCAGCACGAGTGCCCCTGCACCTATTTTTTTGATTTGCTTTTTCACTTGCTTTTTCATCTGCTTCTTCATTTGTTTTGTCTTTAATGTTTTCATAGCCTTTACCCTTCCTCGTTCTCTTATTAAACTTATAATACCACTCTAATCTTGAAAAAACCTTGAGCGCTTTTCAAGATTGTTTTAAGATTTCTATGCTATACTAAATTTCATATACAACTTAAAACGTAATGATGAAACATCTTATACTTAAACTACTTTAATTTTTGGAGGGTACTATGCGTATTTTATTTGTTGAAGATGACCAAACACTTTGTGATGCGGTAAGCTTTCATTTAATCAATGAAGGTTACCTCGTAGATGTCTGCTATGACGGAGCAGATGCTCTATACTTTATCAGGCAAGAGGCCTATGATTTGATCCTTCTTGACCGTATGCTCCCTTCTTTAGACGGACTGGCGCTCCTAAAAAGGATACGTGCACTTAGTATTTCTACACCTATTATTTTGGTGACTGCCCTAGATGGTGTTGGCGACCGTATTACAGGACTTGATGCTGGAGCCGATGACTATCTTGTCAAGCCTTATGCCATTGCAGAACTTTCTGCTCGTATACGCGCCCTTAGTCGTCGCCCCACCCAATGGGAAAGTCTTAACCACCTAAGCTACGGTGACATCACCTTAGATTTAGCAGGACAATCATTAAAAGGACCTTCTCATTCTTGCTCTCTTTCTAAGCGGGAAAGTCAACTGGCTGAAGTGCTACTTAAAAACCCCGGACAAACCCTACCCCGTGCTATGATTTTGGCTAGAATTTGGGGACCTGATGCAGATGTAGAAGAGGGTAACTTAGATAGTTATATTCACTTTCTTCGCCGTCGCTTACATACTACTGGTAGTACTTTGCAAATTAAGACAGTTCGTTCTGTTGGCTATACTTTGGAGAACTCTATATGTTAAGGAAACTTCGCCTTCAGCTTACCCTTCTATCTAGTAGCATTACTGCTTCTATTTTAATCGTTATGGCGATTCTTTCTCTTATGCTCTTTGAAGACCAGTTAAATAAGCAAAGTCATACAGCCTTTAGTGGCTACTTAAACCTTATTACTTCTAAACTTCAAAATGACCGGGTCATTAGTCAAACTTGGCTGGCTCAAATGGAGGCAACCCACCATCTTGTCATTTTCATTGAAGATAATGGCACCCCTTTATTATTTCAAGGTGCCTTTCACCCTCGCTCTAGCAGAAGCTCACTGATTGAGATGGCTCAAAGGACGGCACGCCATCAATACAACTTTGACCCCCATGCTATTCCACTTTCAAAATTAGATGTGCCTACTGTCACCTTTAGCCTCACACCCTCAGCAAAAGAGCACTTTCTCACAGGCATTGCCATTGTTCCTTCCCTCAATGGTGCCTATACTGTAACCCTCTTACAAGATATGCAATTTGAACACACGCGCATTTCACAGACACGTCTTCTTTTTGGTGGCCTTGTCTTGTGTAGTGTAGGCCTACTTGCTTACTTTTGTTGGTGGTTTGCTGGTCGTGCTATGATTCCTATTGAAAAAAGCAAACGCAAACAAGTAGAGTTTATTGCTGCTGCCTCTCACGAACTTCGTGCACCTTTAGCGGCAGTACAGGCAAGCGTATCCGTCTTAAGTCCTACCAATATTGCTTCTAATGAACATTTTATAAGTGCTATCCATGGAGAATGCAAACGTATGAGCCACTTAGTAGATGATTTGCTTCTACTAGCTAATGCAGATGCTGAGACTTGGTCTATCCACTATTCACCAGTGGAGTGCGATACCCTCCTTATTGAGACGCTAGAACTCTTCTATCCTTTAGCTAAAGCACAAGGTCTTCTCCTAGGCTTAGAACTTCCCAATACAATCGTTCCCTCTATTACTGCAGATGCCAATCGTATTAAGCAGGCCATTACGGTGCTCATTGACAATGCCATCCACTATACTCCTAGTAAGGGTAGTATCATAGCTTCTTTAAGCTTAGAAGAACGTCACTTAACTATTAAAGTCATAGATAATGGCCCAGGTATTCCAGACATTCATAAACCTTATATTTTTGACCGCTTTTATCGTGTAGACCCCTCTCGCCATGAGAAAAACCATTATGGCCTTGGACTCAGTATCGCCTATGAAATCATTCATCTACATGGTGGAAGGTTATCCCTTGAAGACACACCACAAGGTGGATGTACCTTTATCATCAAGCTTCCTTTAACTCACGCTATGAAAAACTGATGTAAATACCATTTAGCATGACCCTTCTTAAAAAAACTCCTAGAGCCTCTTTATACTTAGAAGTGCTCTAGGAGTTTTTCTTATTTCTTTTTATAAATATTTATAATTTCATTTTTCTCAATATACTTCAACATGATTAAACTTAAAGTAACACCTACTAAATTTAAGATAAAGTCATTAATATCTATAACAAAATTAGGATGATTTGTTAATAGATTGATTACAAAAAGCCAACCTAAGTCACCTCCCCCCTTACAAAACATAGGTAGACTTAAGTTGGCCTTTTGCTTGTGGCATATAGTTGCAAATAAGCTATGAACCTTCTTTCTTAAAACGTTACCTCCAAGTGTAGCGGTATGGTCGGCCTCATGGAGCAGTGTTTCATCAGTGTTCTTTAGGTGAAAGGGATGCTATGCATTTATCACTGCAAGTGTCTGAGTCATTCACCCTTCATGTAGGTGTTGCCTCTGGCTTTACTTTTCGATTTTGTTTCTACCAAGAAGTAGACAATTACTTATTCAATGAAACTATATAGGCATTGCCCCACCTTACTAGTTGCCACTATACCTAGTGAGGTAGTTTTGAAAAAGTTTCTTAAGTTTATAGCAAGAGGGGAGAGTCTATAATACTTGAAAAACCTTTTCTCACATAAGTGTAAAATTCAAATGGACCTAGGATTTGTTTTACTTCTACACTCATGCTTCTACGTTAGAACAAGTTCTAACATATTTTATAATTTATATACTACACCATAGACTTGGACAAGTCAATAACTTTTCTGAATAAATTATAATTATTTATTTTT
>NZ_JAVVQU010000065.1:0-10234 GCF_036655075.1 Niameybacter sp.
TTTAATGACACTTGGGATATGGCTGGTAGGCGCGCTTTTATTTGTAGGAGGCGATAGCTATATACTGTTGCTCGTGGGGATGTTCTTGTGTATGGGTGCATCTACATTGATGAATACAACCATTAATATTTTGGTACCAGTTATTTTTGCCGCATCACCAGGATTGATTGTCAATATACTTTTCTTTATACAAGGGATTGGAACAAGTGGTGCACAAAATATAGTAGGTAGAGTAGCAGTAGATATAGTCAATTGGAAGATGGTCAATGGCGTATTGCTAGGGGGAGCCTTGATAGGTATGCTTATCTTATGGTTCTTTAATATGCCGGATGTTAAAGGGAAAGAAAAAGTAGCTATTTCGTATAGACGTATTTTGCAAAATCCAGCTTTTGTCTATTGTATTTTAATCTTTGGATTCTATTTTATAGCAGAGCATGGTATTTTGAATTGGTTTTTACTTTATGGGATTCAGGGACTAGGTCTAGAACATGATGAGGCAGCTGTATTACTTTCCATTTTCTTTGGAGGCATAACAGTAGGCCGACTTATCTTTGCACCAGTGGTACAGAAGTTAGGCATAGAGAAAAGCATCTTGATTTTTGGAAGTATTGGAACCTTATTATATACTGTTGGAATAGCGGGTGGATCAAGTACAGCTATCGTACTAAGTGTTGCAGGGCTGGCATTTTCTATCCTCTATCCAACGCTTGTACTTATGATACAAAACTACTATCCAAAAGATTGCATTGCTTCTGCCACAGGGATGATCCTTTGTGTGGCAACTTTGTTTGATATTGGGTTTAACTTGGTCTTTGGTAAGGTTGTAGATGAGATTGGCATGAGGGCAGCTTTCTATATTTTACTTGTGAGTATGGTCTTATTCTTCGTTTGTCTGATTTTCTTCTATAAAAGAGTAGAAGAAAATGTTGAATCTACGGATAAAAGTACAAGTCTAATCTAAAATGAAAATATTTGATTAAGACTTGTAAGGCGAGGAAAAATAAGAAAAGCTATTTGAGTATCAGAGAGTATGCTATAATAGTCTATAACGAAACGAAAAAGGAAGTGATATTGTGTTAGATTTAGATCAACTTAGGTTATCTCTAGAGCCTTACAATGCAAAATTAGTGGAAATGGGGAACTCTCTTTGACATTGCTAAACATGAAGATGAAATAGCAGAGTTAGAAGCGTTATCCGGTTCACCAGAATTTTGGAATGATATGGACAAAGCCCAACGTACACTTCAAAAGTTAAAAGGGCTTAAAAATATAGTTGAGCAGTACAACAAACTATGTGGTAGCTACGAAGATGTCATGACACTTATTGAAATGGCAAAAGAAGAAGAGGATGAAGACTTGGCAAGTGAAGCTCAAGCTGAAGCCGATACTTTTGTAGATGGTTATGAACAAATGCGTATTGCAACCCTACTTGATGGAGACTATGATGCCAACAATGCCATCCTTTCACTTCATGCAGGTGCAGGTGGAACAGAGGCGTGTGACTGGGTAAGTATGCTCTATCGTATGTATACAAGATGGGCAGACAAGAAAGGGTTCAAGGTAGAACTTCTTGACTTCCTTGAAGGAGACGAAGCAGGTGTGAAGTCTGTGACTATCCAAATCAATGGAGAAAATGTATATGGATACTTGAAAGCTGAAAAGGGCATTCACCGTCTTGTACGTATTTCACCCTTTGATTCATCAGGGAGACGTCATACATCTTTTGCATCCTGTGATGTTATTCCAGAGATTACAGATGAGATAGAAATTGAAATCCGTACAGAGGACTTACGTATTGATACTTACCGTGCAACAGGTGCTGGTGGACAGCATATCAATACAACAGACTCTGCTGTACGTATTACTCATACACCAACAGGTGTTGTTGTACAGTGCCAAAATGAGCGTTCTCAGATCCAAAACCGTGAGAAAGCTATGCAAATGTTAAAGGCTAAGCTCTTTGAAAAACAAGAAGAAGAGAGAATGGCACAACTTGATGGCATTCGTGGTGAGAAAAAGGATATTGGCTGGGGTAGTCAAATTCGTTCTTACGTGTTCCATCCTTATAATATGGTTAAAGACCATCGTACAAGTGAAGAAACAGGAAATACAGGTGCAGTTATGGATGGGGACATTGACCGATTTATGAACGCCTACTTAGTGTGGATTCACCAAAAAGATTAATGAGAGAAGTAGCAAAATTCTTCAGGCTTGCAAGGCACAGGCTGAAGAATTTTTTTTTGTGTAAAATAGACACACTAATTTAAACAATAGATAAGTGTAAGAAAAGGCTTACATTAGGCAAAGTAATGAAAAAATATGAATAAGGTCTTTGTTGTGTTGAAAAACTACAAATATTATGATATAGTCTGTATATAAAAAACAAATGTTCACCATATGCGCACAAGGAGAATAGGATGAGAGAGAACAAGCAATTTTACATTATTGACAAAGAGGTATTACCAGAGGTGTTCCTTAAGGTAATGGAGGTAAAGAACTTGCTTGAGACCCAAAAGGGAATGACAGTACAAGAAGCCACAGAAAAAGTGGGCATTAGCCGTAGTTCATTTTACAAATATAAAGATTCGATTATGCCCTTTTATGAAAAGGGTGGAGGGCAAACGATTACTATTTTAATTAGATTAAAAGATGAAGCAGGTAGGCTATCAGAGTTACTCAATTATATTGCAAGTCTAGGTGGAAATATTTTGACAATCAATCAAATGATACCTATGAATGGTGTAGCGCTGATTAATATATGTATGGAAACACAGGATGTACAGATGGGAATAGGCACATTTATGGAGAAGCTTCAAATAATAGATGGGGTTCAGAGCATTAAACTATTAGCAAGGGAATAAGGAGGAGATTGAATATGAAAGTAGCAGTATTAGGATATGGAACAGTGGGGTCTGGTGTAGTAGAAGTGTTATTAACCAATCAAGCAAGTATTGCTAAAAAAGCGGATATGCCAATTGAAGTAAAATATATTTTAGATATTAGAGATTTTAAGGATAGTCCTCTAAAGGATAAGTTTGTAAAGGATATGAACATCATTTTAAATGATGAAGAAATTAAAATTGTAGCAGAGGCTATGGGTGGAGTAGAGCCAGCTTATAGTTTTGTAAAAGAGGCGCTTTTAAAAGGTAAAAGTGTAGTGACTTCTAACAAAGAACTCGTAGCAGCACATGGGCCAGAACTTTTAGAGGTTGCAAAACAAAATGACTGTAACTTCTTATTTGAAGCGAGTGTAGGTGGGGGGATACCTATTATTAGACCTCTTAATAGTGCATTAACAGCTGATGAAATTTATGAAATAACAGGTATCTTAAATGGCACAACCAACTTTATTTTAACAAAAATGAAAACAGAGGGTAGAGCCTTTGAAGATGTGTTACAAGAAGCACAGGCATTAGGCTATGCTGAAAGAAATCCAGAAGCTGACGTAGAAGGGCATGATGCGTGTCGTAAAATTGCTATTCTAGCTTCACTTGCCTTAGGAGAACACGTGGATTACAAAGATGTGTATACACAAGGCATTACTAAGATTCAAAAAGAAGATATGGATTATGCCGCACAGCTTGGTTATAGTATCAAACTTTTAGGCAGTTGCAAAAATACACCAGACGGAATTTATGCAAGCGTACAACCTACTATGATTCCGAACAACCATCCCCTAGCTACAGTAGATGATGTATTTAATGCAGTACTTGTGAAGGGGAATATGGTTGGTGATGTCATGTTCTATGGTAGAGGTGCTGGGAAGTTACCTACAGCAAGTGCAATGGTAGCTGACATTATAGATGCCGCAAAACATCAATCAACAAATATTATGTGCTTCTGGAGTCGTGAGAAAGTAGCACTTGAAGCTTATGAAGGATGTAAAGTGCATTATTTTGTAAGACTTAAAGGGAATGCACTTACACATGAACAAGTTGTTCAAGAGGCTTTTGGAAAAGTTGAATGTATTGCGCCACTTAAGGCAGATGAGTATGCGTTTATTACTGAGTGTGCCCCTATTCAAGAGCTTGAAGAGAAGCTTAGTCAACTCAAGGATGTAGAAGTGATTAGCAAAATTTATATAGAAAAATAATAGAAACTCGGCTTAGGCTAATGTGTAACAAGCATTGGGCCGAAAGTATAAAGATAGTAAGAAAGCTTACTTTAAATAGAAAGAATACAAAGATTGAGGGTGAGTAAATGAAATATGTAGTGGTATTAGCAGATGGTATGGCCGATGAGCAACTTGACGCCTTAGGTGGTATGACGCCCCTTGAGTATGCCAAGACACCTTATATAGATGCTTTAGCACCCTATAGTGAAATTGGAATAGTAAGTACTATTCCAGAAGGCTGTGCAAAGGGAAGTGACACGGCCAACTTATCGGTACTAGGTTATGACCCTAAACGGTATTATTTTGGACGAAGTCCATTAGAAGCACTAAGTATGGGAGTTACGCTACAAGAGAGTGATGTAACCTTTAGAACCAATGTGGTGACATTAAGTGAGGTAGAAGGCGCATATGAAGATAAAATTATCTTAGATCATAGCTGTGATGAAATTTCTACAGAAGAAGCAAAGGTGCTCATAGAAGCAGTAGAGGCAGCACTAGGTGATGAAGCACGTAAGTTCTATCCAGGCATAAGTTATAGACATTTACTCGTATGGGATAAAGGGAGTACAAAGGTGAAGCTCACACCGCCACATGATATTTTGGAACAGTGTATTGGCGCTTACAAGCCAGAAGGTGACCATGCTGAGGAAATCTGGGAGCTCATGAAAAAAAGTTATGACATTCTGAAAGATCACCCTATTAATCAAGCCAGAAAGGCAAAGGGACTAAAGCCTGCCAATAGCATTTGGATTTGGGGGGAAGGGATCAAACCACAGCTTCCACAGTTCCAAGCAAAGTATGGTATAAGTGGTGCGGTAATTTCCGCGGTAGACTTGATTAAAGGTATTGGTATAGGAGCAGGTATGACTTCTATTGATGTAGAAGGAGCAACTGGAAATGTACACACTAATTATAAAGGCAAAGCAGATGCAGCTATTAAGTGTCTGCTAGAAGATGGGCAAGACTTCGTGTATATTCATTTAGAAGGTCCGGATGAATGTGGACATCGGAATGAACACGAAAACAAAGTGTTAGCTATTTCTCAAATTGATCAAAAGATTATAGGACCTATTGTAAAAGCACTGGAAGAAAATGGGGAAGTCTTTAGGTTAATGGTACTGCCAGACCATGCTACGCCAGTAAGGCTAAGAACACATACTTCTGAACCGGTACCCTATATGATTTATGATTCTACGCAAAAGGATGAAGTAGATCAGCTGAAATGCTACAGTGAGCGATATGCTAAGAGGACAGGTATACATTATGAAAAGGGTCATGAACTTATGGAACATTTCATAATGTAAAAATAAACAACGTAGAAAACGATTGAATAATTCTACTAAAGTATAATTATTCATAAGAAAATTATTGTAATATGCTAAAATAGAGTGATATAATGGGGTAATTCCTAAAATTTAGATTACCCATATGAAGGAGGAGATAACGTGTTAATTGTACAAAAATTTGGAGGCAGTTCAGTTGCAAATGCAGAAAGAGTTTTTAATGTAGCGCAAAGAATTGCTGAAACTTATAAAGCTGGAAATGATGTTGTTGTTGTACTTTCAGCTCAAGGCAATACAACAGATGACTTAATCGCAAAAGCTAAAGAAATTAGTGACAAACCTTCTAAGCGTGAGATGGATATGCTTTTATCAACAGGAGAACAACAATCTGTAGCACTTATGTCTATGGCACTTGCCCAGCTAGGTTATCCAGCGACTTCACTCAATGCTTATCAAGTAGGGATGATGACTACATCCACTTATATGAATGCCCGTCTTAAAAAAATTAAGCCAGACCGTATTCGTCGTGAACTAGATAGAAAGAATATTGTCATTGTAACAGGATTCCAAGGTGTGAATCGTTTTGATGACATTACAACACTAGGGCGTGGAGGTTCTGATACAACAGCTGTAGCTATTGCAGCAGCATTACATGCTGACAAGTGTGAAATCTATACAGATGTAGAAGGCGTTTATACAGCAGACCCACGTATTGTTAAGAATGCAGCTAAGATGGAAGAGATTACATATGATGAGATGTTAGAATTAGCATCACTTGGAGCAAAGGTGCTTCATAATCGTTCAGTAGAGCTTGCAAAAAAATATCATGTAGAGCTTGTGGTAAGATCAAGTTTAACAAAAGCAGAAGGAACAGTAGTTAAGGAGGCATGTAAAGTGGAGAGAATGTTAATTAGTGGTGTAGCAGGAGATGATAAAATTGCACGTGTATCCCTTATAGGAATTGAGGATACACCAGGTAAGGCTTTTGATGTATTTACAACGTTAGCTAAAAAGAATATCAACGTAGATATTATTCTTCAATCCATTGGACGCGATGGTACAAAAGATATCTCTTTCACAGTAGAAGATACAGTGCTTCCAGAAGTTAAAGAAATCGTTGCAACACATATGGATCGTTGGGGACTTAAAGATGTAGACTACAATGAAAACTTAGCAAAAGTATCTGTAGTAGGTGCAGGTATGGTTGCCAATGCAGGTGTAGCTTCTAAAATGTTTGAAGCGATGTATGATACAAACATTAACATACATATGATTTCAACATCAGAAATTAAAATTTCTATCTTAATTGATAAAAAAGATATGAACAAAGCTATGAATGCGATTCATGATGCATTTCAACTTGTAGACTAGTTGAAAAAAGAACAGTGGTAGGAGGAAGTACATTGCTTCTTTTACCACTATTTTTTATTTTAGCGTTCTAGAGAAGTGAGGTGTACTAAATGGCTATTTTAACAGGGATATTTGACTGGTTTAGAGTTAAAGGCTTTGAAAAACCTATATTTACAATTTCTATAACGGCAGATGATGGTGGTTCAGGAATATATTATGGACTTGGATACTCCATTAACATCAAAGGTAATTTTATGCCTGAAGATGAACTGCCGGGAGTTACATATTATGAGTACTATATATTTGGGATACTGGTGGATAAGGGACTTAGAGACTAACTATTATGAGCATAGTTTTCAGAGAAATAAACAGATATTATAGGGGAAGTGAATTGTTTTATGAAGAGGTTGATAATTGTTGCAATAATGGTTATGTTGTTTTGTGTTTCGTGCCAGCCAAAAAATGATGATTCTTCACAGGTAAAAGTCTCATCTTATGCCCAACAACTTTTTTTAGATAAAAATCCTTATATTGGGGATGCTTCTGCAAATGGTAAAGTACTTAATTTATTGAATATGGCTGAGGAATTAGGAAGTTATTCTGTAGAACTTAAAACAGATGAAATACCTTATTGGATTAAGCTAAATTTTGAAGAATATGTTAGTGATAGAGAGGCTTTTGACTTGAAACTATTAGATAAAGCTTTTTTGATTTTGGCTTTGATTGAGAATGCTAATGAAGTTCAGTGTTCTTATCCTTATATAGAAGATGGAGAAGAGATACTTATTACGCTGTATGTTACTCAAAAACAAGCAACAGATGCTTTAGGAAAAGATATTAAAGCATTTGCAAAATCAGAGGCAGGAATCCAAACGCTTCTGAATCAACTCACCCCATAGTTCGTTCACATGGTGAATAGAATAGGATGACACAAGGACATAGTTTGATTTATAATAGCTTATACTAAGTAGATAACTAGCTTGAGGAGGACTTAACTATGGCAAAAGGTGTATTTATAGCATTAGAAGGTGGAGAAGCTACAGGAAAAACAACAACAGCGCAGGCTGTAAAGGAAAAGATGGAGGCTCTTGGGTATGAGGTAGTTGTAACGAGAGAGCCAGGTGGTATTCCTTCAGCAGAAGCTATTCGCAATAACATTATGGATTTTCATGTGGACCCTAAGACAGAACTTTTACTTTATGTAGCAGCAAGACGTGAGCATCTTGTGAGCAAGGTGATTCCTACATTAGAAGCTGGGAAAATTGTGATTACAGACCGTTTCCATATTAGTTCATTAGTCTATCAAGGATGTGCTAGAGCACTTGGCATGGAAGATGTGCGCATGCTTAATGACTTTGCTTGTGAAGGTCATTATCCAGACCTCAATATCATTATTGATATACCAGTAGAAGTAAGTATGGAAAGAAAAAAGGGTGTAGAAGACATCAACCGTTTAGACTTAGAAGGCTATGCTTTCCACAAGAAAGTAGAAGAAGCTTACAAAATGATAAGTGCACAAGGGGAGGATCCAACTGTAGTTGTGGATGGAACCAAACCTATGGATGCAATGATAGAAGAGATTTACGAGATTATTAGAGACAAAGTAGAAGCAATGCAATAATAAAATTTGACGCTTACCTTTCCTAAAACTATGAGACTTGATATGCAAGTAAGCGTAGAGAAAAAGGAGATTATAGCGATGATTAAAGTAAAAGCACCTGCAACAACAGCTAATATGGGACCTGGGTTTGACAGTATAGGGATGGCATTACAAATGTATAACATTGCATATGCGGAAGAAATTCCAGAAGGACTTGAGATTATCATTCAAGAAGGTAGTGTGGATATACCGACAGATGAGACCAATCTTATTTATAAGAGTATTTGCCATTTTTATAAGGAGATTGGCAAGCCTGTTCCTGGGATACGCATTATTCAGCAAGATCATATTCCACATACAAGGGGGCTTGGAAGTAGCGCAGCTTGTATTGTGGCAGGGCTACATATTGCCAATGCTATGAGTCATAGTTTCTTTTCCAAGGAAGAGCTTGTACAGATGGCAGCACAACTAGAAGGACACCCAGACAATACTACACCTGCGCTTTTAGGTGGAATGACAATAGGTGCTATGAACGAGGAAGATATGAAGTATGTAAAGGTGAAGGTAGCAGAGAATTTACACTTTGCAGTGATGATTCCGAACTTTACTTTATCTACAGAAAAGGCAAGACAGGCACTTCCTGCGCAAATTCCACTTAAAGATGGCGTGTTCAATGCATCCCGAGCAGCACTACTAGCAGCATCTATGATTACAGGGGATGTGGAGAACTTAAGTATGGCAATGGAAGACCGTTTCCATGAGCCTTATCGTGAAAGCTTGATTCCAAACATGGGAAGAATTTTAGAACATGCTAGGGCGTGTGGGGCAAAGGGAACTTTCTTAAGTGGTGCAGGTCCTACCCTTATTGCTGTTGTAAGAAATGTTGTATCTTTTAGAAGAGAGATGGTAGACTTTCTAACAGGGGTAGAACATGACTGGCAAGTTCAGATGCTTCAAGCAGACCTTGGTGGCGCAAAAGTATGGATTGATGAAGAGTTAAGATATTAGATATAATAAAAAAGGTGATACCACAAAACGAAGTAACTAGTTTTGTGGTATCACCTTTTTTGTGGATTTTTAGACTTACATTTATTCAGAAGATATTACTAGCTATTTTCTTGTTAAAGTGGTGTTCAAATAATACAGGATATAGGGATTTAATTTGCTAGCTTAACTTATTCACTATACTTTTCTTAGAAAACACTAAGTAAATTCAATGGTATAAGTTCCATTTTGAACTTAAACCCCTATAGCTAATATTCCTTTAAGGATTAGGAGTAGGGTTATGCTTATCATCGCTACCACCATCACAAAATACACAGTTGAGATCAAAGCAAGTATCGCCTGCGTCACACCACAAACATGGTGGCCAACCTTTCACAGCAGCAGGTTGATTAATTTGTTCAAACATAAGTATCACCTCCAATATGTAATATTGATATATAAAAAATATAGAGTGAATGTTCACTCATAAATAATATAACATAAGTAAATTATAAAAAAAAGAAAATTTTAAATAAATAACACGAAAGAAATAAATTATGATAAAATAAATTACAAATACTAAAATCAAGGAGGATTTTATGAATAGTAAGTATTTAGGTACAAAATTTAAAGCCTATAAGTTGTTTGATTTTAAAAATGAATTTTGTTTGTATTTTTATGAAGAAGGAAAATTATTTAGGATTGATGAAAGAATTGTTAAAATGTTAAAAATGGAGGGAAGAAAAAAAGAAGAGATATATTCTCAAATAAAAGAATTCTTTACTTTTGAAGAATTTGAAAATATACTAAATCACTTACAATTAGAAGAAGATATACCATATACAATAGAAGATCCATATCAAGATTTGAAACAATATGAAGTTAATTTAGGATCAATTACCC
>NZ_JAVVQU010000066.1:0-10099 GCF_036655075.1 Niameybacter sp.
GTTTACGTTTTCAGTTTACATTTTTGAATTTATTAAATGAAAGTGATTAAGATTCTTATAAAAATATAGAGAATATCTATTAAAACTACTATAATAAAAGAGAATATTTATAGAATAAGAATATCTAAAATTTGGATATTTAATTGCTAATTACATAAAAAATAATAAATTTTTGAATCTATAATTATGTGCAATATAAATAGATATAAGTAAGATAAGTGAGATTAGAGGAGTTAATATGAACAAAACAGGGATGAATGATATTGCAGAGGATATTGGCGTATCGCGGAACACTGTATCAAAGGTAATGAATGGTAGGGGAAGCGTATCAGAGAAAATTAGGCATCAAGTAATAGAGGCAGCTATTAGATTAAATTATGAAAAACTACCGATGCATTTATTGGAAAAATTCGAAGAAACAAATAATATAAAGGAAGTTATTAATACAAAAAATATTTTAGTTATTGCAACTGCACCAGACTTTTCTAGTTTTTGGGGAAAAATGATTAATGGCATTACAAAAGAACTAGTAGAAGAAGAATACAATTGTTTTTATAATTTCATAACCTTTGAGCAAGAGGAGCATTTTGAGATCCCAGACATTTTAGATGCATGCCAAATAGCAGGTATTATCGTAATGAACGTCTATAATAAAAAGGCGGTAAAGAAAATTGCCAGTACAAATATCCCAACTGTTTACTTTGATATGCCTTTAGGGATGGAGGTAGAAGACATTAAAGGGGATATTGTTGTGACTGAAGGAAGAAGAAGTGTCTATCAAATAACAAAGAAACTCCTAGAGGCAAATCATAAACGATTAGGATTTGTAGGAGATATTACATATTGTAAGAGTGTGGAAGAGCGCTGGAGAGGTTTTGTTAGGGCACATAATGCATTAGGCATCAAGATTCATACAGAGTATTGTTATGTAGGAGAAAAGGCAGGGCACTACTATTTTGACAAAGAGATAGAAGAGATTATGAAAGCCTTTATTAAAGAAGGGCATAAGTTACCCCATGCCTTTGTGTGTGCTAATGATGAAATTGCCTATAAGCTTATTAATGAGTTAAAGAAGTACGGGTACCAAGTGCCGAAAGATATAAAGGTCTCAGGATTTGATGACATTCTTAATGAAGGTAACAATCTAGATTTTTTAACAACAGTCAATATAGCGACAGAATCTATAGGTAAGCGACTTGCAGAAAAGATAGTATGGCGCATTAAAAATAGTACAAGAGATTATGAAGAAATAAAAATATATGGGATGGTTAAGTTTAGACAATCCACAGAAGGTTAAGAAAGGGCGTTAAGGCAGATGAAAAATATTTTATTTATTATGGGAGACCAGCATCGGTATGATTGTATTGCATCTTATGGAAACAAGGATGTTAAGACACCACATTTAGATAGCTTAGCACATGATGGCGTACTTCATAAGGAGCATTACACAACTTACCCGGTATGTACACCAGCACGTTACTCTTTACTCTCAGGATTATATACACATCAGCATTTAGGATGGAGCAATCACTGTACATTAGCAGATGGGCTTATAACTTATCCTAAAGTACTTAAAGCTAATGGATATCGTACAGTAGCTATTGGTAAGATGCATGCAACACCAACTTATTTAAATATGGGCTTTGATAAAATGCTTTTAGCAGAACAAGATGGCAATGGACGTTATGATGATGACTACCATCGTTACTTAATGGAGCAAGGACTAGTAGATGAGAATGATATCATTGACCAACGTGAAGAGTTCCGCAAGATGGCAGATGAGGCTTACTGGAAAACATGTGGTTCTATGAAGTCTAACTTGGAGGACAAGCACCATTCTACAACATGGATTACAGACCGTGCCTTAGAAGAGCTTGAAAACTGGGGAGAAAGTGGCAACAATATGATGCTTGTAAGCTATGTGAAGCCACACCACCCATTTGATCCACCAGCACCATACGATACAATGTATAACCCAGAAGATATTGAAATCTTACCAGGCTATACAGATGAGGTATCAGAGGTGGACTATGAACATAGTACAGGGTACTTTAACCATAAAAATTTGACAGAAGAAAAGCTAAGAACAATTACAGCACACTACTACGGTAGTATTACACATATGGACCATCACATTGGCCGCCTGATTGAGACTTTAAAAGCAAAAGGGCTTTATGAAGATACACTTATTCTTTACACAAGTGACCATGGAGATTATATGGGATACCACCATATGCTTCTAAAAGCCAACTATATGTACGACCCACTTGCCAAAGTACCACTTATTATCAAATATCCTCAAAATGCACATCAAGGACAAGTTAATGAACGGATTAGTTCTAATATTGATATTGCACCAACCCTTATTAAGCAAGCAGATATCCAAGTGCCAAAAGTTATGAAAGGGTTAGATTTATCCAACCAAGAAGTAGGGCGTGACTTTGCACTTTGTGAAGGGTTACGTGTAGATATGTGTAATGGCGTTCAAGAAACTTACTATGAATACATGATTAGAACAAAAAACCATAAGCTAATCATTAGTAAGAACTTACAACACTATAAATTCTTTGATTTAATCAATGACCCTTATGAACTTAACAATGTGGCACAGGAAGCCCAATATCAAGAAGTGATTCAAAAGCATATGCATCACTTAGTGCAAACTATGACTTTTGAAGCACTTAGCCCAATCTATGTGAATGAAGAGGAAAAGACCTTTACACCAGAAAAAGCTACGAATCAAGAAGAACGTGATGCCGTAGAAACGTATTATAAAGCACGTGTACCACATTGTGAGCTTTAAAGGAATACTTTAAGGAGGTAGGAACATGCAATACAAAAATGTACTTTTTTTAATAGCAGATGACCAAAGATTTGATACAATACGTGCACTGGGCAATCAAGAAATTCATACACCCTATTTAGACAAACTTGTTAAAATGGGAACGACTTTTACCAATGCACATATCCCTTCAGGAACAAGTGGGGCAGTCTGTATGCCATCACGTGCAATGATTCATAGTGGGCGTACACTCTTCCATATTCAAGGAGAAGGACAAAATATTCCAAATGAACACAGTACACTTGGTGAAACACTTAAAAATGCAGGCTACTACAGCTGTGGCATTGGGAAGTGGCATAATGGTATAGAATCCTATGCAAGAAGTTTCAATGATGGAGATGATATCTTCTTTGGCGGTATGTGGGACCATTGGCATGTTCCTATTTCACATTATGATACAACAGGTAAGTATGACAATAAAAAGAAATACACAACCAATTTCCAACAAAAAAATGTACCAATCTCTATTCACTGTGATGAGATTACAATAGGGGTACACTCAACAGATTTGTTTACTCAAAAGGCAATGGAAAAGTTGGAGCATAGACCTAAGGATCAACCTTTCTTTATGTGTGTTTCTTATTTAGCACCACATGACCCACGTACTATGCCAGAAGCGTTCCAGAATATGTACCAAACAAAAGATATATCACTACCAAAGAACTTTGTCAAAGAGTATCCTTTTGAAATAGGGATTGAAAATATAAGAGCTGAGAGTATTGTAGCCTATCCAAGAGATGAGGAAGAAATTAAGCAAAACATTGCAGATTACTATGCCATGATTTCTCATTTAGATGCAAGTATTGGAACACTTGTAGACTACCTTGAAGCCAAAGGTGAATTAGAAGACACACTGATTGTCTTTACAGGAGATAATGGACTAGCTGTGGGTCAACATGGCTATATGGCTAAACAAAGTCACTACGAGCATAGTGTACGTGTACCACTTGTGATGGCAGGGGCTAGCATGCCTCAAGATAAGCGTATTGATAGCTATGTGTATCTTATGGACATCTATCCAACCATTTGTGAATGGATGGGGATTGAAATTCCAGAAAGTGTAGAAAGTAAGAGCTTAGTACCGCTCATTCGTGATGAGGTAGAAACTATAAGAGAGCACCTCTACTTTGCATTTGAAGACTTAATAAGAAGTGTGAAGTATAATGGCTTCAAATTAATTCACTACAAAAATGCACCAGAGCATACGCAGCTGTTCAATGTCGTAGAGGATCCTGATGAAATACATAACCTTTATAATGAAGAAACATATAGCCAACTTATCGAGAAAATGACACAGATTATGAACGGCTATAAGGATACTTGGGAAAATACAAGTCATAAGTTCTCTGCACAGTTCTGGGGAGAATAACCTTTAAATAACACATAATCTTTAAAGGGATTGATGAAAACTCTTAAGCAAATAGAAGAAGAATATTTAAGGAGGATACAAACATGAAGAAACCAAATATTATGCTCATATTGTGTGACCAATTTAGATGGGACTGCTTAAGTATTATGGGGCATCCTACAGTGGATACGCCAAACTTAGATAGTTTGGCTCACGAAGGTGTACTTTTTACAAATGGATATTCACCAGCACCTAGCTGTGTACCAGCTAGAGCTAGCTTATTTACAGGAAAAAGCCCAAACCTTACAGGATTTTTAGGTTATATAGATGGAAGAGAATGGAACTATGAAAATATGCTTCCAGAGATACTAAGGGACAATGGCTATCAAACCCATTGTGTAGGGAAAACCCATTTCTACCCACAACGCAAACACTGTGGATTCGAAGGTCTAGAATCTTATGAGGCATGGCAAAAGTTTGATAACCACTATACCAATGACTATCATGAATGGCTCAAGGAAAAGACTAATGGACAAATGGATGAGCTAGATCATGGGCTTGATGATAATAGCTGGATAGCAAGTCCAAGTACACTCCCATCAGAGCTTCATAACAATAGTTGGGTCGTAACGAAAGGCTTAGAGTTTATAAGAAAAAGAGATCATTCAAGACCATACTTCCTCAACTTATCTTTCCATAGACCACATCCACCAATCGATCCACCTAAAGTTTTTTGGGATGAGTATATAGGAAAAGAGCTTGAAGAGGTACCAGTAGGAGAGTGGGCATCTAAGCATGATAGACCTGTGCACACCATTAATACTTGGTCAGGCCGTCTATCTGGTGAAAGACTAAGAAAAGCAAGACTTGGCTACTATGCACAGATTGCTCATATTGACAATCAAATAGGAAGACTTATAAGATCACTTAAAGCAACAGGTGAGATGCCAGATATGATAATCTTCACAGCAGACCATGGAGAAATGCTAGGAGACCATCACTTGTTTAGAAAAACCTATGCCTATGAAGGGAGTGCAGCCATACCATTTATCGTATGGGAAAAGGGGAAACAACTAGGAAGAAGAGAACTGACACCGGTTGTCCTTCAAGATGTGTACACAACTATTCTTGACTGCGCAAATATAGAAAAGCCTGAAGATGTAGATGGCTTGAGCTTAATGTCACTTATTAATGAAGGTGAAGTCTTAGACCGTGAGTGGATACATGGTGAACATTCACGTTGTTATAGTGCAGAAGAATCTATGCAGTTTATGACAGATGGTAAGAAAAAATATATTTGGTTTACTGAAGTGAACAAAGAACAATTATTTGATTTAGAAAATGACCCTTATGAGTGCCACGACTTAGCAGCAGATGCAGCTTATGAAGATGAACTTCAAGTATGGCGTAAACGTATGATAGACTACCTAGCAACAAGACCAGAAGATGGCTTATCAGATGGTAAGACCCTGATTCCTGGCGGTGTTCCAGCTTATAGAAAGAAGGAAGTTAAATGAGCAACAAAAAGTATAACATCTTATTAATTACAACAGACCAACAACGCTATGATACGGTTGGAGACTTAATGCCTGACTATATGCGTATGCCACATACACAATATCTTATTAATCAAGGGATTAGTTATACCAATGCTTATGCACAATGTCCACTTTGTGTACCAGCACGTATCTCTATTATGAATGGGAAGTATCCTCAAACAACAGGTGCAACGACAAACTGTGAAACGATTGATATTATGGGACATCGTGATACATTACCAGCACTTATGAGAGATGCAGGGTATCAAACAATTGCCATTGGTAAGATGCATTTTGGACCAGCCAGATGTAAACATGGGTTTGATGAAATGATTATTCCAGATGATTATTACGAAGAAATGAGAAGATCAGGACAAATGTTACAGCCTATGCGTCATGGGATTGGACAAAATGAACCTTATCCAACCCTGTCCACAGTACCAGAGTCGATGACACTCACTTCTTGGACAACAGAAAAGTGTGTAGAATACATTCATGAACGCCGTGACCCAGAGCAGCCTTTCTTCATGTGGTGTTCTTACTCCAAACCACATCCACCTTTTGATCCACCAGAACCTTACTACTCTATGTATAGAGGGGAAGACATTGCAGAGCCAGTGTGTGGAGATTGGGCAGATGATGAAAATGCACCATTAGCCTTCAAACGTCTTAGACAAATGTGGGGATATGATACTATTAGCCCTAAAATTAGAAAAGAAATCAAATCTGCTTACTACGGCCTACTCACTCAAGTAGACTATAATATGGGAAGAATTTTTGCAGCACTACAAGACTTTGATATGCTTAAAGATACGATTATCCTCTTTACTTCAGACCATGGAGAGTATTTAGGTGACCATCATACCGCAGCCAAGTTCTTCTTACATCAAGCATCTGCACATGTACCATTTGTATTGAGATTGCCAGAACCATTGCTTTCACAGTATGGTGGAACGAAACAAGAAGCACCTGTAACACATGCAGATATTCTACCAACACTTGTAAAACTTGCGGGTGGAGAAGTACCCGAAGATGTAGATGGACAAGACTTAATGGCTGTTATAGAAGGTAAGGAAGAGCCAAGAGAGTACCTTGAGATGGTAACACAAATGGGACTACTTGAATGTATAGGGATTACAGATGGTAAGTACAAGTACATTTGGTATCTTGAGGACCAAAAGGAGCAGCTCTTTGACTTAATAGAAGACCCAGAAGAACTGACAGACTTAGCTTACTTCACACGCTACGAGGCAATCAAAGAAAAACTTAAGCAAGAGCTTATTGATAGTCCACATTCACAAAAAATTGGCTACTCTAAAGAAGGTAAGCTTGCAACCATTGACCCAAGAGGGGAAGACGAAAGAAATCGTCGTGCCCATCCATGGCTTGGATTCCACACAGAGTATTGCAAGGAAGATGTAAAACATTAAATAAATAAGGCTTAGAATATAAAGGGGTTTAGAGATGAAAAAGAAAAATATTCTTCTAATTTTTACAGATCAACATAGAGTAGACACTTTAAGTTGCTACAATCCAAATGCAATTTGTAAGACACCCAATATTGATGCACTTACAAGGGAGAGTGTTGTCTTTAACAACGCCTATACAACTTGTCCAGTTTGTTCACCAGCTAGAAGTTCACTTCATGCAGGGGTCTATCCAGCAAAAACAGGTATGGAAACAAACCTTTATCAAACAGGATGTAGAACACATGAGCTTCAAGATACACCTAACCTTTTAAGCCGTAGACTTCAAACAGTAGGCTATGAACTTGGTTATACTGGGAAATGGCATCTAGGTGTAGGCGCAAATAAACAAAGCAATGAAGAAGGTAGAAATATTGTTGCCCTTCAAGAAAAAGGGTTTATGGATAGCGCAGCTTATACAAATTATGGAACACTACCAACAGATATAGGATTTATTGGAGATGATTTCCCAGGACATGGAAATGGTGGTTGGGGATACCCACAATTCAAACAATATCTCAAAGATCAGAACTTAAACTTAGAGATGATTAACCATAGTACACGTGTACGTCCAGGGGACCACTCAGTATGGGCAGAGGTCATATCTCCTCTTGAATCAACCATTGAGTACTACATTACACAAAGAGCCATTGACATTATGGATGAACTTAAAGAAAAAGAAAATCCATTTTTCTTTGCACTTAACTTCTGGGGCCCACACGAACCATTCTTTGCACCAACCCAGTTCTTAGATATGTATCGTGATGTAGACATACCAGAAAACCCATCCTTCAAAGAAGACATTAAGAATATGCCTAAAATTTATAATTTGCTTAGAAGGCCAGAAGTAGATTGGAGTTTCTTCCAAAATACATTACGACACTACTACGCATGTATGAGTCATATTGATGCACAAATTGGCCGTCTGATGGATTACTTAAAAGCGAATAATCTCTATGAAGATACAGTGATTATCTTTGCAGCTGACCATGGGGATAACCAAGGCTGTCATGGTGGACTTGAAAATAAATCGTACAGTATGTATGATGATACAACCAAAATTCCACTTTTCATTAGACCAGCTAGTGGCTATGCAGGATACACACAAGAGGCCTTTGCATCAACTTGTGATATCTATGCGACCATTCTAGACTTAGCAGGTTATGTGCCTACTAATGTATTTGGTTTTGGGGATGGACAACCTTTAACACGTTTTATTGAAAGTGCTGACCAAGAAGGATGGGTAAAAGATATTGTGACACAAGGAATGGGCGCATTTGATGTGGTAACAACACAAAGAATGTACAGACAAGGTCATTATAAATATGTCTTTAATGGAGCTGGAGAAGACCAATTCTTTAATCTTTTAGATGACCCCAATGAAATGAATAACCTTATTGAGAGTGAACAACACCAAGACACATTACTTCAAATCAAAAATGATTTTGCAGACTGGATGACTAAGCATGGAGATATTGCACGCCATGCCTTCTGTAAAATAAATCGCATTAAGGAATGGAAGATATAAAGTATGCCACCAATTAATTTGCTCATAAAGCCTGCATCAAGTGGATGCAACTTAGCTTGTAAATATTGTTTTTACTACGATGTAAGTGATAATAGAAACATTAAATCTTATGGTAAAATGAGTACAGACACTTTAGAAGTGATCGTACAAAAAGCGATGGAGTATGCAGAAGGTAGCTGTACTTTTGCATTTCAAGGAGGGGAACCTACACTTGTAGGGCTTCCTTTCTATGAAAAACTTATAGAGTATCAAAAGAAATATGCCAAAGAGAATTTGAGTATTCAAAATGCAATTCAAACCAATGGTACACTCATTGATGAAGAGTGGGCAAAGTTCTTTAGAAAGAATAAGTTTTTAGTTGGTCTTTCTATGGATGGACATAAAGGGGTTAACGATGAGCTACGCTTGTATAGAGATGGGAAAGGGACTTTTGAAAAGCTTATGGAAACGACCCAACTCTTTGACAAGCACCGTGTAGAGTACAATATCTTAACAGTAGTGACAAGGCAAGTTGCCGAGAACATCAAAGAGATTTATAAGTTTTATATTGAAAATAATTTTAGATATATGCAATTTATCCCTTGTCTAGATGAAATTCATGAAGAACGGGGGGCTAAGGATTACTCTTTAACACCTGCACTTTATGAAAAGTTTTTAAAAGACTTATTTGACTTATGGTATGAAACGATTAAGTCGGGAGAATTTGTCTACATTCGTTACTTTGAGAACCTGATGCAACTTATGCTTGGTTACTATCCAGAAGCTTGTGGAATGATGGGTACTTGTACCTATCAAAATGTTATCGAAGCAGATGGTGGCGTATACCCATGTGACTTCTATGTAATGGATGAGTACTATATAGGAAATCTTGTAACCGATGACTTTGCAACAATTGAGAAGAATAGAGCAAAGATAGACTTTATTAACCAATCTCAACACAAAAATTCCGGTTGCTTAAAATGTAAATGGTATAAACTGTGTCATGGGGGATGTAGACGTGATAGAGATCAATTTACAGATGGGAAGATGGGTCGCAATTACTTCTGTACAACTTACAAAGGCTTTTTCAAATACAGCTATAGCCGACTTGAAGAAGTGGCACGTCACATTGCAGCCAATATGCAAAAAAAATATTAAACAAAGGAGCTCTGCCTAATATCTAGGTAGGGCTTTTTGTTTACCTTTTAAACATAAAATGGATACAAAGAATTTACATGTAAAAATAATATATATTCGATAAAATAATTAAATATAAAATTAATGTAATATAAATAGTAAAAAAGTATAAAAAGTGCAAAAATAAGTTAATATTTTATATATATTTTGCATAAGTATAGGAGTACTATATAGTTAATAAATGAATAATTGTTTAAAGTT
>NZ_JAVVQU010000067.1:0-9750 GCF_036655075.1 Niameybacter sp.
AGCTTAACAGTGTATACCCTAATGCTATAGCTAGCCTCTTTGGATGTCCGTTTAATTAAGGTTTTCTAGCTGTTTTGGATAATTTGCAGATAATTCTGGCCTATCCTTTTTTATATTCTTACTTTATCCCCATTTGATTTTTCATCTCCTTATCCTATCTTATATCATCTTATCCTCTTTTAATTCAACAACCCACCACAGATAATACATAATTATCTGTGGTGGGTTGTATTATCCAATGCGGATATGTTAATGTATTTATATAAGTTAACTTTAGTTAACTAGTGAAAAATCAACAAAGTTAACTAAATTAAAAAGGTTAACCAAGAAATCTTGGTTAACTGTTCAAAGGAGTTTATAAAATGGCAGATGTAACATTTGGGGTAAAAGTCCCAGAAGATATGAAAAATGAGCTTGCAGAATTAATGAAAAACACCCAATTAACAGGAAAGGAGTTTATGAATTTATTGCTAGGAGCGTATAAATTAGAGCAGCAAAAACAATCAGACCACATGTTAGTACAAGATATAGATGAACTTCAAAGGTTATTACAACGTATTCAAATGATGTATTTAAATATGAGTGAACGAGTCAATCTCATCGTAGAAGATCGCTTGAGTGAAGTGGAACAAATCTTAGGAGAAAAAGAAGAAGAAAAAATGAAGGTATTGGAAGAAAAAACCACACTTGAGGAAACTATTAAGAAACTTCAAGATGAAACATTAAAGACTTTCAAGGAGGAAAATAAAAAGTTAGAAGCTGAAATCTGTGGATTAAAAAAGGATTCAGAAGTGTTAGAAGCAATCATCCAGGAACAAAAACAACAAATAAAACAACATAGTACACTTTGTGAAAAATATGAAGAAGAAATTGAACGTCTAAAAGATGAAAATAGTAAGTGGGGGAGGTTAGAGTTAGAAATTGAAGAGCGTACAGCTGAAAATGAACGTTTACAAATAAGAAATGATGAAATTGCTTCTGAACTTTGGTTTAGTCAAAGAGAAGTAGAAAAAAGTAAAGAAACCGTTAAGTTAGCAACAGAAAAACATGTACAAGAAGTAACATCTCTCAAAGATAAGCAAACACTTGAACTTAAAAATTATCTTCTTGAGCAAAATCTTGCATTTAACGAAGAAAAGCGTCAAATGCAAGAGACTCACTATAATGCAATGCAAGAACTTCAGTCTAAAATCCAAGATTTTTTATTAAAAGATGAAAAGCTCAAGAAATAATGTTGAAATATGGTCTCTAAACTGATATACTCTTAGATTGGAAAAGGAGTGTATAAAATGGCAAAAAATTATTTAGCACCAAATGAAATTGTAGAGTATACAACAGATGCAGGTCATGCAAAAGTGAACCGTACACTGATGGCTGTATTTTTAATGGCTGTAATGGCTGGTGTCTACATCGCACTTGGGGGATTAGCTTCATCAACCGCAGCACATGCTATTCACGATAAGGGTGTAGCAAAATTAGTAACGGGGGCAGTTTTCCCTATTGGACTTATGTTTGTTGTATTAAATGGCGCTGACTTATTTACAGGAAACTGTCTTATTGTTTTATCAACTTTAGAAAAACGTACAAAAATAAGCGATTTTTTTAAGAATTTAGGCATTGTACTTGCAGGGAACTTTGTAGGGGCTGTATTTATTGCTTTCTTACAAGCTAATACAGGCTTATTCAGAATGAGTGAGGGTGGTTTTGCTGCATATGCGTTAAAAACAGCAATCACAAAATCAAACTTACCTTTTACAGAGGCACTTTGCTTAGCTATCATTTGTAATATCTTTGTATGTGCTGGAATTTGGATGATCTACTCAGCAAAAGATGTAACAGGTAAAATATTGGCTGGTTTCTTTTCAATCTTCGCCTTTGCAATCAGTGGTGCAGAGCATGTTGTTGCTAATATGTACTATGTACCTGTTGGTCTATTCATTAAAATGAATCCAGAACTGGTTGAAATGTCAGGCGTTGCACTTGATAAGTTAGATACTTTAACTTGGGGAAACTTCTTTGTCAATAACGTCATTCCAGTAACAATCGGAAACTTTATCGGAGGTATCTTAGTAGGAATTGCTTACTATATCATCTACAAAAAATGCACAAAACCAGTACAATAGATTGAAACTTATAAAATAAACTATAAAAAGGGGCTGTTATGATACAGCCCCTTTTTTCTAGTGTACCCAGCATGGGCACACTCTTAAGACTAAAGCCCTGAACTACGCGGAAATCCATGGTGTAAATGTGGCAGATCGATGGAAGGAAAGATTGTGTACTTACCTGGGGAGGTCTCATGGACGTATGGAAACAAAGTGTATGAAATACGGTTGAATTTCTAGGTTTTTCATTCTACAAGAATAAAGAGGGAATGAGACTGAGAGTCCATCCAAAGGCGATAGCCAAAATGAAGACCGTCGTATACTGAACAGTACGTACGGTGGTGTGAGAGGTCAGTAGATAAACTAATTATCTACCTCCTACTTTTCTTTTAGGTTATTTATTGATTTCATCGTCTATATAGTGTACAGTTAAAAAACATGTTCTTTTTACGGAATGTTATGTTATCAGTTTAGTATGCGCTAGAAAGGAGCCTGTATGACTATTCAAAAAAGTATTCATTACTTTAAAGTTGCTTTAGAGGGGATGCAACTTTCTCCGCACACTCTTAAAGCCTATATGCAAGATTTATCCCAGTGGGAAAGTAGTTTGGATATAACAGATTTAGAATCCATTACGTTTGAAACCATTCAAGACTATCTTATTACCCTGCAAAGCCAAAATCTAAAACCTGCCAGTCTTAAGCGCAAACGTGTGGTGATTCATCGTTTTTTGAAGTTTTGCTACGAAAAGCGATTGTGTGATCAGCGCGTATATGAATATATTGACCCTATAAAAATGCGTAAGACTAAAGCACCCAAAGAAATTTTGACAACAGAAGAAATAGAAGAGCTCATTGATTACATAGAAGGTCAAATCGAACAAAATGGAAAGTTATTAGGTACGAGTAATCACTTTGATTATTTATATTATTGTTGGGTAAGAAATCGTCTTTTAATCGGTATTTTACTTTATACTGGATGCCGTGCTACAGAAGCTGTGAGCATCAAAAAAGGAGATATTAACTTGCAAAGCAATAGTATTTTGCTACTAGCCAAAGGTTTTAAATATAACAATATTCCCATTCATCCAAGTCTTTTAAGCTTTTTAGAAGTCTATAAGGAACAGCTTGAAAAACTTAAAAATAAGGAGATTCAATCACTTCTTAATCATTCTTCGTACCTCTTTCCAAGCAGAAATGATGTGACAAGTCATTTAGCGTCAAGGTCTTTACATGATTTAATGCTTAAACTTTCGACTGTTTTAGGACGCCATATTCATGCTCATATTTTTAGACATACTTTTGCTTCTTATTGTATTGCAGCAAAAATGGATATTACTACTTTATCTTCATTGATTTCTCATAGTAATCCTTCCATTACCTTATCTATTTATACCCATGAAATTGAAGCGAGTCAAAAACAAAATGAAATCAAAAAGCTTAATTTCGACAGAAGGTAGAAAGGTATAAAACCCCTAACTTTAGGTTATCTTAACTTAAAAGGAGGTTTTTTTATGCCATCTAAGGTTGATGCGCTCAAAGAAAAATATCAAGAAGGTTATAGATGTATTTATAAAGATGAAAGTGAAGGGTGTACGTATACCCTGAGGGATTTTAATAAAGGTAAGCTCTACGAAGTCCACACCAATGACCGTATGGAAATTGGGGAAATTGATAACTTTTTAGATGCATTGAATGTCCTTAAGAAAAAGACAGGTCATGATTGTATTTGTACAGGATATGAATGTGATGAGTAGTAGCGATTCCTTTTAAAGAAAAATGCCGATACACCTTGATATATATGAGGAGCATCGGCATTTTCTATCTCTTAAAGCGCTTGTTGATATAGGTCTGAACAAGTGGTAATGTATGTGCATAAGGAGGGTAACGAAGAGGAAGTTCTAATTTTGAACTATAACAAATAGTCTGTGGTCTTGAAAATGTATCAAAACTATATTTACCGTGATAGGCACCTAGGCCACTGTAACCTACACCACCAAATGGTGCCTGTGTATGAGTGAGATGCATGATTGTATCATTTACACATCCACCACCAAAAGAAAGATTTCTTAAAAAATGTTGAATACGTAATTGATCTTCTCCAAAAAGATAACAAGCTAATGGCTTTGGAAACCGTTGAACTGTTTCAATGGCACTTTCTAGTGTATTAAATGTGATAACAGGCAAAATAGGCCCAAAAATCTCTTCCTGCATACACTCATCTCTCGGTTTGATAGGGTATAGAATAGTAGGTTCGACATAAAAGTCCTCTGCATCAAAATGACCACCGTAGTAAATTGCATCTTCATTCATGCACTTTAAAACGCGGACATAATGCCTTTCATTAACAAGTCGTGATAAGTTGGCCTTATCAGAAAACATTCGAATCGTTTCTGCCTTGAGCAGTTCTAAAAATGGCTCCACTACATTTTCATGAACTAATACATAATCAGGCGCTACACAAGTTTGGCCCGCATTCATAAATTTCCCCCAAGCAATGCGCTTAGCAGCCAGTTTAAGATCTGCACTGTAGTCTACAATCACAGGATTTTTTCCACCTAGTTCTAATGTAACAGGGATGAGGTGCTTAGCAGCCTGTGCCATGACTTGTTTACCTGTTTGTGTACTTCCTGTAAAGAAAATATAATCTAAGGGCTGGTTCAAAAGACTTTCACAAAATGCCCCATCACCTTGTACTGTCCATACGAGGTGACTTGGAAATACATCTGCTAAAAGACGTTTTAAAAATTTAGAGGTATGGGGTGTATATTCTGAGACTTTAAGTACCACACAATTACCAGCAGCAATTGCTCCAATTAAAGGAGATAATGCCAATTGAATAGGGTAATTATAAGGTGAAAAAATGGCGCATAATCCATAAGGCTTACGCGTTACTGTTGTTTTACCTTTTAAAACGGGAAAAGATGCTCCAAATGTTTCTGGTTTAGACCAACATGCAAGAGATTTTAGCGTGTGCTCAAGTTCTTGAAGCACCATATAAATCTCCGTCATATATGTTTCGTAATACGGTTTTTTAAAATCTAAATATAAGGCTTTGGCAATTTCTTCTTGATGGGTCAAAAGTATTCTTTTTAATTTTTTTAGGAAATAAAGTCTAAAGTCTAAAGAAGTAGTTTTGCCTGTTTTAAAAAAGCGATGCATATATTGAATTTGTTCTGTCATATCTTTCATTCATTACACCTCAATCGTTTCATCCGAATCATTTTTAAATCATGCTCTCTTTTATAGTATACTACTCCTTATCGTTTTATCCAATAAAATTACAAATCAAACCTTATTTTTACCTATACAATGAAATAGAAAACAGTTTTGCAAATGTTTGCTTCTTATAAAGATGTCAAAAAGCACACATACTAAATTTGTAACTTCATCGATGAACAGGGGGATTTGAAATGACTAGGAAAATAGCTTTTTTACTTTTGGTAAGTGTTTTTCTAAATGTTTTTCCTTGTTATGCTGAAGAAACAAGTAATGAACGTACTAAAGATACACCAGGAACAGCTATATTTGTTATGGCTGTTCCAATGAAATTACAAGTTGAAGAACAAAATCATGTACAAGAAGATGAAAAATGGCATAGCCAAATAAGTTACCCTGCTATTAGCGGCTTAGCTGATAAAAAGGCAGAAAAGAAAATCAATGCGGTTCTTAAAGAGCATGGAACAACATTGCAAAAGAAATTCGTCAAAGAAGCAAAATATAATACTTCTAAAGTAAAATATGAGCTTATCAGCCAATATACTGTACAGGAAACGAAAAGTCCGTACTTTCTCGTTACCTTCTTTGACTATCTTTACCAAGGAGGATCCCACGGCATACCTTCTTATCAATATGTAACTTTAAATCTTCAAAATGATACTATCCTCACACTGGATCAATTGTTTAGTCAAGAAGCAGAATATAAAGAAGCTCTTCAGAGCCTTCTTATTAAACAAATTGAAAAACGAACGGACGCAAAAGCTTTATTACAAGATGAGATTTATGCTCATTTACAAATTCAAGAAAATCAAAATTTCTATATTAAGCCTAATGGTGATTTAGTCCTTGTTTTTAATTTAAATGAAGTAATACCTGTCACAACAGGATTCATGGAATTTACTTTAACCACCAAAATGTTAGATGAAGTAGCACTTTCTTATCAGTTTTAGAGCCTAATGAGTGATATTAGGCTCTTTTATTCTAGGCTTATATCAGTAGGGAAACATTGTAAAAAGGGCATTTTTATAGTATAATGAGTAATCATCAAAAGGGGGATTAACAATGGCAACGTATAAGTTAAAAAAAAGCAGAAAAATGCATCCTGTAAGCCGTGTGATCATAGGTACTATGTGCCTTTTAGGTATAGGTGGTGGATGTTTATATACCATTGAACGTTACAACCAACCAGAGCTTGTAGGCAAGTGGGTTTCTACCGAAACAGGTGACGTTGTGGGCTTTAATGAAAACGGAACACTATCTTTAAATGATAGTACTCAAATGTCAACTTATAAAATTCTTTCACCCAATCAGTTGCTTTATAACATAGAAGATAAACAATTTGAAATGTATTATAATTTAGAGGGACGCATACTGACATGGGGATTGAGTGTAGACACCGTTGAAACTTTCAAAAGACACTAATTTTTACATATTAAGAATATACCTAATATAGGGGTGAATATATGAATCAGATCGAGCTTGAAAGTATTTATGAACAAGCCAACAAAAGTGCCAAACAGTCTTGGAATACTATGGTCAACAAAGGAGAAATAGGATATTTACCTTCACTAGATGGTGTGATGCAATCAAGTGAAATTCTTTCGGAAGTATCCCTTGGCCTTGTCCAAATTCCTATTGATAAAATTATTGGAACGTATACCCATTCAAGAAGTGTTTCTTTTGCCCATAATTTTATGCCACTTATGGGAATAGGTACTGAGTTTGCTAATAAATGGATGCATCTTTATGATGCTCATGTAGAAGAGGGCATTCGTGAACCAGTCAAGGTTTATGAATACTTAAACCGCTTTTTTGTTGTAGAGGGAAATAAACGAGTAAGTGTTTTGAAATTTGTAGGGGCAACCTCTTTTAATGCTTATGTTACGCGCTTAGTCCCCAAAAGAGATCCTATGAATAAAGTCAATACCATTTATTACGAATTTATGGACTTTTATAAAAACACTCATATTAATACCATTTGGTTTACTCAGCCTGGACGTTTCAAAGAGCTCAATGAATTTATTGACCAATATCAATGGTCTAAAAATTTCTTTGACTCCAAAGGAAAGCAATTTATAGCGGATATTTATCGCCCATTTAGAACAATTTATCTCAAAGAGGGTGGTGCTAGGCTCAAATTGACAACAGGTGATGCCCTTTTAAACTTCTTAAAAATCTATGGATTGCCTGAAGAAGTAACTGGTCTTAATCACAAAGCATACATTCAAAAACTCATTGCAGAGTTAGAGGTCATTGAACAAGATGATGCTAATGTTAAAACAGATGCCCTCCAAGCACCTAAGAAAAAGAGAATGTTAAGTTCTTTAACAGATCGCTTAACAATAAAACGCAAGCTAAAGATTGCTTTTGTGTATGCTAAAGCACCTGAAACGTCTGGATGGGCTTATAGTCATGAACTTGGCAGGCTCCACATTAATAATATATTTGAGGATCAAATTCAGACAACTAAAATTATCAATGTACCAGAAAATAGTGAAGCCTATTTAGTGCTTGAACAGTTGGCCGAAGAGAAGTACGATATTATCTTTACAACGAGTCCAACATTTGTTGCGCCTGCTTTAAAAGCAGCAATGCAATATCCTGATGTGAAGTTCTTTAACTGTGCAGGCACACATTCCTATAAGTCTTTAACTTTATATTTCGGACGTATTCATGAGCCACGCTATATTTTGGGGATGATTGCAGGCGCAATGACTAAAACTAATGTGATTGGCTATATTGCGCCTTATCCTATTTCAGAGGTCGTGTCTAGCTTAAATGCCTTTACATTAGGTGTACGTGCAGTCAATCCTTATGCTAAAGTTAAGGCTATGTGGACCTATAGATGGGATAATCCTGAACAAGGAAAAGACGTGGCCAAACACCTTATGGAAGCAGGTGTAGATATTATTTCTAATGAGGACTTACCCGTTCCAGGTGATATGTCTAAAGAATATGGAGTTTATGCTGTAGGTGAACAAGATAAGAGACATTATGCGATGGCCATTTGGAACTGGGGTGTCTTTTATGAAAGTGTCATCCGAAATATTTTAAGTGGAACTTGGAAAACACTGGCAGATATCTCAGATACAGACCAACCACTCAATTTCTGGTTAGGAATGAATACAGGTATTGTAGATGTCCTTTATTCTAACCGTCATATTAACAATCAGATGAAAATCTTAATCGAAGGAGTTAAAGCAGCCATTACTCGTAATGAATTTAATCCATTTACAGGACCTATTTATGATCAAAATCAGGTTTTACGTGTTAAAACTGGTGAAGTTTGTGACTATGAAGCAATCATTAACATGGATTGGCTCGTAGAAGGGGTAGAAGGGGATTTACCTAACAATGAAGACCTTAAACCGACAGATCCTTTTAGTTATATGAAAAATATTGTACACAGTGAAGCATAAAAAAAGGCCTCTAACATAAAATCATGTTAGAGGCCTTATCCTTATTCCCTTATTTGGGGTCAGGATAATCTAAAATATAATAAGAATAACCATTAATAACCTGTGTCTCATTCACCGTATGGTGTCGCTTCATTTGCGCACCATAGTTTAAGTGCTGATGCCCATGTAAATGATACTTAGGAGAAAGTTTTTGATAAACTTCGTGGAAACATGCGAACCCCTTATGTGCCCAATCATCTCCATCTCCAATACCAAGTGAAGGGGCATGAGTTATAAATAAATCTAGACCTCCTTTTCGTTGGCAAGCTTTCATTAGTTTTTTTGTGCGTTTATACATAGCTTTTTCAGTATATTGAAACGCACCACCTGTATATTCTATACAGCCACCTAAACCAGCAATTTTTATATTTTTATAGGTGAATATCGTATCATCTATGCTGATACAGCCTTCAGGTTCTTGTTCTAAATACCTTACATCGTGATTCCCAGGTACATATAAAAGGGGTGCTGGAATCATCGTTACTAGGAAAGAAAGATAGGAGGCTTTTAAATCCCCACAAGAAATAATCAGTTCAATATCTTTAAACTTTTCTCTATCAAAATGATCCCATATATATGTACTTTCTACATCCGAAACAATTAGTATTTTCATTTTATTCATCCTTTGCCATCAGTGTGCATTCTAATTATACACTAAAATTAATGTATTTTGAACAATATTTTTACAATTTATGTGTTGACATTCAAACTTTTACTTGCTAAGATATACAAGTGCTCATCACTGAGCCACATACAACTAAATAATAACCATTAAACCAGTCGATTCAAAACGAATCTTAAAGATTCAAAGTCAGTACTACTTAACAGTACAAATTGTCAAGCGATTAACTCGACAAACAGAGCTTAACTTTCTACGGAAGTTGCGCTAAAAATTTATTTACTCACGTAAATCGATTTTTATATTGAGAGTTTGATCCTGGCTCAGGATGAACGCTGGCGGCGTGCTTA
>NZ_JAVVQU010000068.1:0-9747 GCF_036655075.1 Niameybacter sp.
ATTATTCATCAAACATTTATATTTTAGCAGTATATCTGTTAAATAGACCCAACTATATTTTTCATTATTACTTTTTATTCATATTGACATCTAAGTATTCAAAATGTTAACATTAATTATATTATATTTTGATAAATAATTAAAAGGGGGTATTTTATGGCAGATTTCAACACTATTTATGACTCTTGTGGCTTATTAGATGAACTTACAGGGTTAGCCCGAGAGAACAATTATATCGACCCTACTCTTTTTAGTAAACACGCAGTCAAGCGCGGACTACGTGACTTAGATGGAAGAGGTGTACTTGTAGGTTTGACCGAAATTGGTGAAGTCAACTCGTATATGCAAGTAGATGGCAAATCCATTCCTGCACCTGGACACCTTATTTATCGTGGTATTGATATTGAAGATATTACAAAAGGGTATTTATCTGATGGGCGCTTCGGATTCGAAGAAACGACTTATCTTTTACTCTTTGGCAAACTACCTACAGCTACAGCACTTAAGCATTTTCAAAACTTATTAGGTGAAGCGCGCAAGCTTCCTGATGACTTTGTACGAGATATGATTCTTAAGGCACCTAGCAAAGACATTATGAATAGCATGGCAAGAAGTGTCCTCGCCCTTTATAGCTATGACGAAAGCAATCCGGACGATACCTCTTTAACCAATGTTCTTAAGCAATGTATTAAACTTATTGCAACTTTTCCTTCTTTAGCTGTCTATGGCTATCAAGCTTATGCCCATTACCACAGCAACCAAAGCCTTTACATTCACACACCTCAGCCCGAGCTCTCTACTGCTGAAAATATACTTTATATGTTGCGCCCTGATAGCAAGTATACGCAACTCGAAGCTACACTTCTTGACTTAGCACTAATTCTCCATGCCGAACATGGTGGCGGGAATAACTCAACTTTCACCACTCACCTTGTCACGTCTTCTGGTACAGACACCTATTCTTCTATTGCAGCAGCACTTGGTTCCCTCAAAGGCCCCAAACATGGTGGTGCCAACCTAAAAGTTGTCAAAATGTTTGAGGATATGCGTGAAACTATCCAAGACTGGGAAGATGAAGATGCCATCTGTGACTACTTAACTAAGCTCCTTAATAAGGAAGCTTTTGATAAGGCCGGTCTTATTTATGGGATTGGTCATGCCGTTTACTCTGTATCTGACCCTCGTGCCGTCATCTTAAAAGAGTACGCAGGCAAGCTAGCAAAAGCTAAAGGGATTGAAGATGAATTTGAGTTCTATACCCGCATCGAGCGTCTTGCGCCTCAAGTAATTAGTCATGCCCGTAAAATGTATAAAGGGGTTAGTGCTAACGTAGATTTCTACTCTGGTTTTGTTTACAGCATGCTAGACTTACCGTTAGAACTCTACACACCTATCTTTGCCATTGCCAGAATCTCTGGTTGGAGTGCACATCGTATTGAAGAACTTGTGAATGCGGGCAAGATTATTCGTCCTGCCTACAAGAGCGTTGCCGAAAAACGTGAATACACAGCACTTGGCACACGTTAGTTGACCTATTTTTATCAGCTAACCCACTTTCTCAGTATACAAAAAGGGTTCTCCTCATTATTTTGGAGAACCCTTTTTATGATTCAGCACGTTTAAATGTCATCACTACTTTGAACAAATCCCCATCGATATACACTTCAAAGCGCCCTCCTTGTAACTCCGTGAGATTTTTAGCAATAGCTAATCCTAGGCCTGAACCTTCTCTATGTCTTGATTCATCCCCTCTTTTGAAACGCTCAATAATTTCCTCAGCCGTAAAGTTCATCTGCCATCTAGCTCACACATGACTTTTTCATCAGGTAAATTCACCTTAAATTGCAAGGTACTTGCACCAATCTTCTCCGCCATTTCTCCTAAGGTCTGATTCAAAAGAGCGACTAAGTTAATTTTTTCTTTAGTGAGTTCAACATTTCCACTTGCCGTTTTACTTGCCTCAAACAAATCTTCAATCAATATCTTAAGCCGCTTAGATTTTCTATCTAATATCTCAACATACGCTTGTTGTGTTTCCTTGCTTAATTCTTTATCCTTGAGCAAATCTACATAATTAATAATAGAAGTGAGTGGTGTTTTTAAATCATGGGAAACATTTGAAATAAGTTCTGTCTTCATACGTTGACTAACAAGTTCTTTATGCACCGCACTTTGCAACCCTTCATCAATTACATCACTGTCATATCCCACAATGACAATAGCACCAATACCCACACTATAGCCAAGTAAGATTAAAATCCCCTTTCCAACTCTTTCTTCCCTTTTATACCAATTATACGCTTTTTCATATGATTTAAATCTAGCATAAAGCCTATCAAGACTAAACTTCCAATAAATATAACACTTCAACCACCAAAATTTTATATCCCATTTTGCCCTCCCTTTTCTACTTATTTTAATATCGCATAACTTTTCAAAGAAATAAGCCTCCTAATTCCTAAATTTTTCTTAAGATTGCACATGAATCTACAAACAAATCTATTTTTCTCATCAAAAAGAGCTATAAAACTAATCAAATACTTAGTTTTATAGCTCTTCTATTCAAGAGGTTATTATTTATTGAATTTTTCTAAGCGTGCTGCAACTTCTGCAAGCATTGCTTCGTATTTAGCTTGTTTAGCTTTTTCTTCTTCAATGAGTTTTTCTGGTGCTTTCGCTACGAAACCTTGGTTAGAAAGTTTTTTCACTACACGGTCAACTTCTCCTTGAAGTTTAGCTTTTTCTTTTGTTAAACGTTCGATTTCTTTTTCAAAATCTACAAGTTCAGCAAGTGGAATGAATAAAGATGCTTTTGGAATAATTGTTGATACTGCATCTTCATCAATGCCTGCTTTATCTCCTTGAATAATAACTTCTGATGCAGATGCAAGTGTTGCAAAGAATACTTTACCACGCGCAAAGATATCTTGTACTGTGGCATCTTCTGATACTACAAATACTTGTGCTTTTCTTGATGGCGGTACATTCATTTCACTTCTTACGTTACGGATAGAACGTACAGCTTCTTTAATAAGAGAGATTTCTTGTTCTTCTGTTTCAAAGTGCCATGCTTCTTGGTATACTGGCCAGCTAGAAATCATGATACTTTCTTCTTGGTCTTGAAGTCCCATGAAGATTTCTTCTGTGATAAATGGCATGTATGGGTGAAGCATTTTAAGCACGTTAATCATAACTGTTTTAAGTGTCCAAAGTGCTGCATGACGTGTTGGGTCTTCTTGGTTGTAAAGACGAGGTTTCACCATTTCGATGTACCAGTCACAGAACTCTTCCCAAGCGAAGTCGTAAAGTTTTTGAACAGCAATACCTAAATCGTATTTGTCCATGTTATCTGTTACTTCTACTGCTAAGTCATTTACTTTTGAAAGAATCCATTTGTCTGCTGCTGTTAAGTCCTCAAGTTTTACTTGAAGATTTGCATCTTCGTTTTCGTAGTTCATAAGGATGAAACGTGTTGCATTCCAAAGTTTGTTTCCGAAGTTACGGTTAGCTTCTACACGTTCGTAGTAGAAACGCATATCGTTTCCTGGTGCATTACCTGTAATAAGTGTAAGTCTAAGCGCATCTGCACCGTATTGGTCGATAACTTCAAGTGGATCGATACCATTTCCAAGAGATTTACTCATTTTACGTCCTTCAGCGTCACGTACAAGACCATGAATTAATACATCTTTGAATGGTACTTCGCCCATTTGTTCAATACCTGAGAATACCATACGTACAACCCAGAAGAAGATAATATCGTATCCTGTTACAAGTACACTTGTAGGATAGAAGTGTTGTAATTCTTCTGTGTTATCTGGCCAACCAAGTGTTGAAAATGGCCATAATGCAGAGCTGAACCATGTATCTAATGAATCTTCATCTTGAACGAGGTGTGTATGGCCACATTTGCTACATGCTTCTGGCATGCTACGTGCAATCGTTACTTCACCACATTCTTCGCAGTAATAAGCTGGAATTCTATGCCCCCACCAAAGTTGACGAGAAATACACCAGTCACGGATATTTTCTAACCAGTTAAGGTAAGTTTTACCGAAACGCTCTGGTACAAAGCGTAAGTCACCTTTGTGAAGGGCTTCAATAGCAGGTTTTGCCATTTCTTCCATACGTACAAACCATTGTGCTTTGATCATTGGTTCAATAACAGTTTTACAACGGTCATGTGTCCCTACATTGTGCATGTGTGGTTGGATTTTGATAAGAAGACCTAATTCTTCTAAGTCTTTAAGCATTGCCTTACGTGCTTCATAACGGTCCATACCTGCATATTTACCTGCTAAGTCATTCATTGTTCCGTCATCATTCATAACGCAAATTTCTTCTAAGTTGTTGCGACGTCCTACTTCGAAGTCGTTAGGGTCATGTGCTGGTGTAATTTTAACAACACCTGTACCAAATTCTTGGTCTACATAGTGGTCAGCAATCACTGGGATTTCTCTATCTGTAAGTGGTAATTTAAGCATTTTACCTACTAAGTGTGCATAACGCTCATCTTTTGGATTAACCGCTACAGCAGTATCTCCAAGTAATGTTTCTGGACGTGTTGTTGCAAGTTCAACAAACTCATCACTTCCTACTACTGGGTAACGTAAGTGGTAGAAGTTCCCTTGGCTTTCAACGTGTTCAACTTCTGCTTCTGAAATAGTTGTTCCACATACTGGACACCAGTTAACAATTCTAGAACCTTTGTAGATGTACCCTTTTTCGTAAAGTTTGATAAATACTTCTTGAACAGCTTTTGATAAGCCCTCATCCATTGTAAAGCGTTCTCTTTCCCAGTCACATGAAGAACCAAGTTTTTTAAGCTGCCCAATGATTGTGCCGCCGTATTGTTCTTTCCATTCCCACGCACGTTCTAAGAAACCTTCACGTCCGATATCTTCTTTTCTAATCCCTTCTTCAGCCATTTTTGCAACGATTTTAACTTCTGTTGCAATACTTGCATGGTCTGTTCCTGGCATCCAAAGTGTGTTGTACCCTTGCATACGTTTGTAACGAATGAGAATATCTTGTAATGTGTTATCAAGGGCATGCCCCATATGGAGTTGTCCTGTTATGTTTGGTGGTGGAATAACGATTGTAAAAGGCTCTTTCTCCTTATCTACTTCTGCATGGAAATACCCCTTATCCATCCACTTTTTATAAAGTCTTTCTTCAACGGTACTTGGATCATAAATCTTTTCTAAGTTACTCATCTTTATAAACCTCCTTTTATTTGACACAACTTATTAGTTGAACTTCATGCAAATCTTCTTATTCTTGTGTTGAGGATGACTACAATATCAAAAACAATAAACCTACTAGTGAGACAATAAACCCTGCTACTTTGACAGCAATGATGCCACCTTGTGCTAAAAGTTCCATCTCTTCTTGGTCTTGCTTTTCTAGCTTGACTTTGGCAAGCACGATACGGCGTGCCGCAAAGACGAGCATGACGCCTATGACCAAAAGTACAAATCCTACAGCTTGCACAAAACCACCTCTTCCCACCCGAAATACAAAAAAGGCAACAAAAAAGAGCATTCTCCTCCTAAGGACGAAAATGCTCGCGGTACCACCTTAATTCCAGCTATCACTGGCTCTCTTCGCTATAACGGGCTCTCCCGCCGCTTTCTACTTAAAGTTCAAAAGCAGTGCTCCAAAGCTACCTTCTAATAGTCTTATGTAAGAAACCTTTCAGCTTGTAAGTCTCTCTCTCTAAACACAGGGGCTACTATACTCCTCTTCTTCATTGCATGTATTTCGATATGATATTACTAACATTTTATGCATCTTGCTTTTCTTTGTCAAGTAGGCTGATGTATTCTTCAATACTTTTTGTATATTTAGGCCCTTCTAATAGCTCAATAAGTTCATCAATTGCTTGAATTTGATAAGTGGCATCTTTTATTTCATCTTTTCCAAACCCATATAGAGCCGCAACATAAGGAAGTCCATTCCATGCAGCAGCCTCTAAGTCATGAATACGGTCACCTACAACAACAGTATCCATGCCTTCATATAGGCTTACTATCTTCTTGAGTAGTTCTGGCTTTTCTAACCCATTATCTTTGACACACTCTGTGTAATCAATATACGGGGTAATGTGTAACACTTCTAATGCACTTTCTAGATAAAGCCTTGAGCAGTTACTGTACAACACAAGCTTATACCCTTTTTCATAAAGAGCCTTAAAGGTAGACTCTACCCCTGGAAAGGCCTTTCCATAGCCTTGCATGGCTTGCCTTACATTGACTCTATTTTGAGTACGAATAGCTTCCCAATCCAAATAGCACACCTCGTCTAACACCACTTTGTAAAAGTCTTCCGCTGTTGCTCCTAAGTTTGCACGGATACAAGCTTCATCTACACGGTAAGTGTATCCCATCATTTCCAAGGTACAGTTCATATTATAGGTATTAAAACAAACAGAATCGAGTAACGTTCCATCTATATCAAAAATCACGAGTTTTATATTATTAAGCATCTTTATCCTTCTTTCTACAAAGCAACTTATATTGGAGGCATAAGAAAGGACCAGCAGCTTTCTCATTCTCTAGAATATGAAAGCGACCAGCCCCTTATCTCACTTTAAGTTCTATCTCTTATTTGAATAAATCTTTGAAAGCATTTCCAAGTACATCACCCATTGTAGATATAGAATCTTCATCTTCTGCCATGTACGCCATCATTGAAGCATCTACTTCTTCTTCTACTTCTGTCATGCTTAAACCAATTTTTTTGTTTGCTTTATCAAGTTGAGTGATTTTCACTTTCACTTCTTGACCAAGTTCTAAAGCTTCTTCTGGTTTAGAAATACGACGTTCTGTAATTTGAGAAATGTGTACAAGACCTTCTACGTGGTCACTTAATGAAACAAATGCACCAAAGCTCATCATTTTGACAACTTTCCCTTTAAGTACTTGTCCTTTTTCAAGATTAGCTGTTTCTAAATACCATGGGTCCATTGCTACATCTTTTGCACGAAGAGCAATTTTTCCTTTTTCAGTATCAATATTCATAACAGTTACTTGAAGTTGGTCACCTTCTTTAACAACATCTGAAGGATGTTTGATACGTGTCCAAGAAAGGTCTGTGTTATGTACAAGCCCTTCTACACCACCAATATTAACAAATGCACCATAAGGCATAAGTTTTGTAATGGTACCTGTGTATTTTTCACCTTCAACAATACTGTTGAAACGTTCTTTTTTAAGCTCTGCCGTTTTCGCTTTTGCAATTTCTTTGCCTGAAAGAACGATTTTTTTGTTCTTGGCATTAAATTCAATAATTTCTACTTCAATTTGTTTGCCTACAAAATCACTTAAGTCTTCTACATAAGTATCTGTAAGTTGAGAACCTGGAATGAATGCACGCATACCTTGAAGCATTGCAATCACGCCACCTTTTACAACTTCTTTTACTTTTACATTAAAGTGTGTATGAGCTTTATAAAGTTCTTCAATATTTTCAAGTGCTACTTCTGATTCTGCACGTTTTTTAGAAACAATGATGTTCCCCTCGCCATCATCTGTATTGATTACAAGTACATCAAATGTATCTCCAGCTTGTACATCCTCTTTAGCCACTTCTTCATAACTATATTCGTTCCAAGGTACGATTGCATCTGCATGTGTACCAATATTAGTAATAATCCCTGCGTCTTCCACTGATACAACAGTTGCTGTTTTAATATCTCCTTTACGAATACGTATCATTGATTTGTCTATTTGATCCATAAAATCTGCCATCGTTAAGTTATTTTCATCCATGATATAATCCTCCTTTTTACCATCTTTTCTTATTATACACATTTTACACACAAAAATATAGCCTAAAATGTATTCAAAATAAACTTGCTATTCAAAAATTAGCATTTTAGATTGTGCTTTAATCCATATGTCTATATAATCTATCCTTATTCACATAATATCTTTACAAAACAAATGATTAACACAGGAAAGAGGGTGGAAATTGTGAATGAAAGAGATTCTTTCTCAAGTAAGTTAGGGATTATTGCAGCCGCAGCGGGGTCGGCAATCGGACTGGGAAATATTTGGAAATTCCCTTACATGGCAGGTGAAAATGGTGGTGGCGCGTTTATCGTCGTTTACCTTTTAGCAACTATATTAATCGGTTATCCTCTCATCTATACAGAGTTTGCAATAGGGCGTAATGCAAGAAGTAATGCACTTGATGCCTTTTCTAAAGTAACAAAAAACAAAAAGTTTAATATTGTAGGTTATCTCGCAGTAGGTACTGTATTTTTAGTAGCAACTTTCTATGCGATGATTGCAGGTTGGGTTATTTATTACTTCTTCCTTTCACTTACAGGTGGACTTTACGACGTTCAAGCAGGTATGAACTTACCAGACCACTTTACAATGGTGTTTGACACAATGAATACTCATGTTATATGGCCTCTTCTGGGTGCTATTGTAGCCATCGCTTCAACAGGTTTTATCAATTTCTCCGGTATTAAAGACGGGGTAGAAAAATACTCAAAAATCCTCATGCCTTTACTTTTCGTTATTTTCATCGTACTTATTGGCTATTCTACAACTTTAGATGGATTTAAAGAAGCTGTTACTTTCTTATTCAAGCCTGACTTTAGTGCACTGACTACAAGAACAGTTATTTCTGCTATTGGTCAAGCCTTCTTCTCACTTAGCCTTGGAATGGGGCTTTTAGCAACTTACGGAAGTTATGTTCCAAAATCAGAAAACATTCGTACGATTTCTCGTCAAGTTGTTATTGCAGATACCATTATTGCACTTTTCTCTGGGTTACTGATCTTCCCAGCGGTATTTACATACGGAGGTTCTCCAGCAGCAGGTCCTTCTCTTATTTTCAAAGCTTTACCACAAGTATTTTCTCAAATGCCAGGTGGAAGATGGTTTGGTGCACTCTTCTTCTTACTTGTTATTGTAGCTTCTGTTACTTCTATGATTTCAATCTTTGAGATTATCATTACATGTCTTGTAGAAAAAATGAACTTCAATCGTCATAAAGCTACTTTAGTTGTAGTGGCTGCTGTACTTGTTGGTACAATCATCAACATTTTAGGCGAAGGTCCTTGGTCTAGCTTTACTATAGGTGGTATGACTATCTTCGGCTTACTCGACTATGCAACAAACAACATTACGATTCCTTTAACAGGTGCACTTACAGCAATCGTAGCAACATGGTTCTGGAAATACATCAAAATGGAAAAAGAACTTACAAGTGATGGTGTGTACAAATCTACAGCAGAAGGTCCATTCTTCTTTGGTCTTCTTAAATGGGTTGTGCCTCCTATGATTTTAGTTCTTATCTTAACTTCTTTATAATATAAAAGTGCCCTTACTTATAAAAAGTAAGGGCACTTTTATATTATCTATTTTTCTTTTTTATAAGAAGACTTTAAGCTTACCGTTTGGTTAAAAACTGGTGCATCTTCTGTGCTATCTTGGGTGTCCTCAATAAAATAGCCATGTCTTATAAATTGGCATCTATTTTCTTTGTTCACCCCCATACCACTTCTTTCAATCCTTGCCCCTTTTATCCTTTGCTTAGACTTTGGGTTTACTACTTCTAAAAGGTTTTCTGCTGTCGGTCTTTCTAGGAACAAGTCTTCAAACAGCCTTACTTCGCACAACATGCTATGTGCTTTGCTTACCCAGTGAATCGTTCCTTTTACTTTTCTCTCTGTAAATCCCGTACCACTTTTTGTTGCTGGGTCATAGGTACAACGAAGCTCTAAAATAT
>NZ_JAVVQU010000069.1:0-9602 GCF_036655075.1 Niameybacter sp.
TTAAATAAGTATAATCTGCATATCCATTATCATTTGTCCCTATAAATAAAACTTGATAATCCTCAAAATTTATTCCTGGCCAAATACGTTCAGATTGACTCCACGTATTTTCAATTTTCTCCCCGATCCTTACAACTAATTTCTCAACTGTAACGTCTTCCCATTTATCATACTTTGTTTCTATGTTTTTTAATGTTAAATCCGTCTTGATATCTGTTGGTTCCATCAGTACTTTATAAGCTATAGCACCAGCCATACCTACTGCCATTAAGGTCACTCCACATATTATGCCTATTTTTTTCAATAATTTAATCTTATTCATACATTTCACATTCACTGTTTATAATTTCATCAGTTTTCGTATTGAACTTAATAGAATAGTTAAATACCTTTCCACTAGAGGGCTCATCTTTCTTTACTGCCCTTAAAAATACCACATCAGGTACTTCTCCTTCTTTTATATCAATAAAGTTATCCTCATCAACTCCCCCACCTAACTCATAGGTATAAGCCCCTTTGTCTATTTTAACTTCATACTTCTTTTCAATCATATCATTTGCCCTATTGATTAAATCTTTCTCTGCCTTTGTATCCTTATTTGAACATCCTATCACCATAGTTGTTAGCATAATAATTCCACATATCAATAAAATTACTTTTTTCATATTCAATATCCTCCTACATTTTTCTTTGCTCAGTTAGCCTGCTCTATTATGTTATCATAAAATACTTTTCTCTAATATTTATCTATCTTTCATTCATCTTACACTTTTGAAAGATAGTCATACTAGGCAAGACTTGAACTTTTTTCCTTACAAAATCTTTTACAACCTTTTCATCTTATCCTCTCTTACTAAAGTTAAAATTACCATTTGACATTTATATGCCCCCCTAATATAAAAGGAGCTATCGCTAGCTGATTTTACTCAGCTAATGCGATAGCTCCTTTTATATTAAATCGTTACTACAACACCTGTTTGATATTTTTTATCATCAATTGTAACAGTAACATTAAATGTTCCTTTAAGACCTTCTTTGTTAACGTTGAATTTAACTACTCTATCATCTGATTCTTGGAATGTACCTGCACACATTGCTAAGAAAGTATGTTTTGTAGTTGGTACAAAGTATCTATGTACTGTATCATCTACTACACTTTCAAGTTGAAGCATTACAAGTTGTCCTCTTTCAAATTTAGCATTCATAATGATACGATCTTCTTCATTAATGAATTTAGCGTCATTTGTTCCTGGCATAAGAAGCCCTGTATCTTCTGCTGGTACTTCTGTTAAGAATTCTTCTGTTACAGCAAGCTTTCCAAGTAATTGTCCTTTACCCATTACAAGGTTTTCACCTTCATGGTAGAATTTTAATTTTTCAGCTCTGTAATAGTTAGCTGTTGTATGCATTTCATATTTAACTACATCATCTTCTACTTCAACTGTAACTGTTTGAAGTTTTGTCTTTGGATCAGTAGTATCTAAGAATGCTGGTAATACTTCTGTTGGTTTTGCATCATAGTATCCAATTCCACCTGAGTGTACTAAGTAATGACCATCTCTATAATATTCTACGTTACAGATATATGGTGAGAAGAATTGCGCGCCTCTTTCTTTACCAAATTGCCAGATTTGCTCAATTGTCATATCTTCTGTATTAATTCTATATCTTACACCACGTGAATAGCTATCTTTTGATAAAAGATATTTAGCTGGATCTTTTGATCCCCAATGCCCATTATCAAACATCATAACATCACCATCTGGTAATACAACACATGCATGTTGTTCATATTGCCAATTAAATTCCTTACCTTCTACTGGTTTGAAGAAGTATTTATCTACCATCTCTTGTGGCCAACCTTCTGGGTCTCCAATAATCCAGTTTAAATCACCTGTTTCATAATCTAAATTGATTACGCTATCTTGATGTCTACCTGATAATGTAAGGGAATTTGTTTTTTTATCATACCATACAGCATTATTGTGGAACCAGTCATGCTCTGACCAGCTACCTGATTTTGCTACATTTTGTGGAAGCACTTTTTTGTAATCCCAAGTTTTAAGAATTTCCCCTGTATTACGATCTATTAATACACACATATCTTCTGCTGTAGCAGCACCTGGTTCTTGTGTAAGGCTAAGAAGGTTTCCATCTTCCATTTCAAATTGATCATGGTGGTAACCACCTGGAATACGATATTCTTTGTAGATTTTACCACAAAGAGTCATTTCACAAATCCCAACCATATAATATGGTTGTGCAATAAAACGGTTTGATCCGATTAGAACATTCCCATTTTTAAGACGTTTCATATCGAAGATAAAAGGTTCTGTTAAGTACCAACGGCAATCTCCATTGTAGTCATATCCAGCTGCATAGTCCGCTCCAGCTGGTGTTGTGAACATGATATTATCTTTCATGTATTCACTTGTTGTATTAATGTATGTACATCTACCAATATTATCTTGAACAGGAGCGGTTTGAATCTTTACTTCTGATTCAACACCATTTGAAAGTTTAATCACTACTGTATTTTCATACGCACCATATAAACCATAAACTGGTAGTTTATGTTCTACCGCTTTTGAAAAAGTATGTGTAATATCTCCTGCTTCTTCTTTCCCCTTGATTGTAAGTGTTACTTCTACTTCTTCATCTGTATTGAACATGATTACTGCTGTGAGTGGACATACAATATAAGGATTTAACTTTACATATGGATTTTCTGATGTATAGTTTCCGTTTTGGAAAGCCTCAAGCATTGATTCTTCTGATCTATGTTGTAATGTAATAAGGTGCTCTACTGTTTTTAATTGTACTGACATATTCTTTCCTCCTATTGTAGTTTAATAGATTTTAAATTTATAATTTGATTACGCTTCTAATAATTTTTTTAAAGCTGGTTTTTGTTGTAATCCTTTTAAGCGTTGTACTTCTTCACCATTTTCTAATAAGAGAATAGTTGGGTATGATGCCACATCATATTTTTCTACTATTTCTTTGTTTTGATCAAAGTCTATTTTTAAGATTGCTGATTCTGGAAGATCTTTTTCTAAGTCTGCTAATACAAATCCTAACATTTTACAAGGACCACATGTTTTTGAATAAACATCAACTAATACTTTACCTTCTTTCGCTAACTCATTGAACTCTTCAAAACTTGTAATTTCTTTAATCATTATCTTTGCTCCTTTAAAAGTAATATTTTATTATTATTCGCTATGAACTATATTGTTTTAATGTATTTAGATGCTACTTGAGCAGCTACTGCTCCATCTGAACAAGCTGTTACTACTTGTCTTAATTCTTTTGTTACTACATCTCCAGCACCATATACACCTGATACTTTTGTTTCCATACGATTGTTTACTTCCACATAACCATACTTATCAAGGACACCTAATGACTTGAAAGCCTCTGTTGAAGGTTTAAGCCCAATATATTCGAATGCTCCATCGCAAAGCAGTTCTTGCTCTTCATCTGTTTGTGTAGATTTAATACGTACACCTTTAAGCTTTTCTTCACCAGTAAATCCTTCTACATTATGATATTCGTAAATAGTTACATTTGCTTGTTCTCTTAACTCATCACAAGATACTGGATCAGCTGTTAAATCAAATAAAGTTACTACTTTAACTGATTTTGCTAAACTTGCTAAATAAATAGCTTCTTCAACAGCTGAGTTTCCTCCACCAATAACAACAACATCTTTATCTCTATAGTATGCTCCATCACAGATTGCACACCAACTAATATTTTCTCCCGCAAAGCGATCTTCATTTTCTACACCTAGTCTTCTTGGTACTGTTCCTGTTGCAAGAATAACTGTTTTAGCTTCAAAGATTTTGTCTTCTTCTTCACAAGTAATAATCTTTATATTGCCTTCTTCTTTAATTTCTTTTACTGTTCCGTAATCAAACGCAACATTTAACTCTTGGGTATGTTCAAACATTTTATAAGCAAGTTCTGCTCCATTAATTGTTCCTACACCTGTGTAGTTTTGTATTTCATGTGTATTAATAATTTGCCCACCTGGTGCAAGCTTCTCTAATAAAAGTACGTTCATATTTGCTCTTGCTGCATAGATTGCTGCTGTCATACCTGCTGGTCCTGCACCTATAATAATTACGTCATATAATGCCACGGTAATTGCTCCTTCCCCATTTTGCTATTAATTAGATAAATTTTTAACAAATTGAGTTAAATTTTTCGTTATCTCTATATTTAGTATAACATCCCCTTATTTTTATAAAAATAACCCATGTTAGTTTTTATAGATTTTAATTCCTAACTATTTTTCATCTCACTTATTTATGTAATGTAAACAGGAGATAAATTACCTATAATATATATCTATTTATTTTTGTATATGTTATAATTGGATTGTTAAATTATAGACTATAATCTTTATATCATATTATATATTTTATTAGGAGGAATACATCATGACATCCATTGAGACAGCCTACTTTGATGAATTCTGTAAAGCCGGTAAATTTCGTATTGCAAAAAAAGGCGAATGTCTTTATAACCTCGATCTCATTAATGATTATGTTTATTGCTTAGAGGATGGTTTGTGTGCTTTACTTAGTATTACTAAAGCTGGTGAAGAAAAAATTTATCATTATTTTGCAGGAGGAAGTATTATTAACTTTACCCCTGCTTATTTAACACTTCCTCCTAATGCTAATAACAATAATGCTTTTTATATGTACGCAAAAACAGATTGTAAAATATATGAGATTTCCTATTCAACATTCTATAAGCTTTTGAGTGATAATCCAGATCTTAATCGTTATATTATGTCCTTATTTGCAAATTACTTCACTGATGTTCTCGGACATTTTCACTTCATGCAGGAATCTAGTACACCTAGTAGACTTTGTAAAACACTTTTAGATTTTAGTCGCTGTTCATCTGGTCGTTGTATTGTGGATAAGCACTTTAATTATGTAGAGTTAGCAAAGTATTTGGGTGTACATACTGTAACAGTTTCTCGAATCATGCGTTCTCTTAAGCAAGAGGGCGCTATTGAAAAAGATGGGCATAGTATTATTATTAAAGACCGTAGTATTTTAGAAGAATACATACAAGAAAATAAATCTTTAACTTATTAATTCTCAATTAAAGGTAACTCTGAAAACAAAAGAGTTACCTTTAATTTTTTGTCATTTTATATATATTTTTTTTCATTTTTAGGGCACTTTAACATATAAAATCTCTAATTTATTAACCTATTTTAATATTTTTTATATAACATAACCTAGGTTATTTTTTTAACATTTTTAGTGTGTTATACTTTTAACATTCTTTTATGACGTAATATTATAAAATATATTTAATATCAAGAGGAGATGACGTTATGCAAAAAACGGAAAGCCGCGCAAATTATAGCTATCTTATTCATTCTGCCATAGGTATAGCTATTATGCTTCTACTTAGGTTTATCCCTGCTCCAGAACCTATTACACCTTTAGGAATGGAGATAGTCGGTATATTTATGGGTGTGATTTATCTTTGGACATTTGTTGATTCTATATGGCCTAGCTTATTGGGTGTATTCTTATTAGGATGTAGTGCTTATGCACCAATGAATCAAATTCTTATGAACTTCTTAGGTGATCCAACTGTTGTTCAGCTTATCTTTATGATGACTCTTATAGGCGCTGTTGTACAGTCAGGACTTACAGTCTATATCGGTAGATGGTTCTTAACACGTAAAGTTATTAATGGTAGACCTTGGGTATTCTCATTTATGGTTTTACTGGGTGTTTTTGCATTAGCTGCAACTTCATCTGCCTTTACTCCAATATTCTTATTTTGGCCAATCTTATATGGTATCTTTAAAGAACTTGGTTATAAACCAGGTGATAAGTATCCTACATTAATGCTCATTTCTGTTGTTGTAGTAGCTGTTCTAGGTTTTTGTACAGCTCCATTCAAAGATGGTCCTCTTATTTTAATGAGTAACTACACTTCCCTCACTGGTGGTGCAGAAGTCAATTTTGCATCTTTTATGGGCTTAACAATTCCTCTATCATTTTTAGGAATTTTACTTATTACTTTATTAATGAAATATGTATTTCGTCCTGATATAGCCTTACTTAAAGATGTTAATATCGAGATGTTCACCAAGAACCCTCTTCCTCCATTAAATTTAAAACATAAAATTTTATCTGCAACATTTATTATTTATATCACTTTAATGTTGCTCCCAGGTATTTTACCTAGTGAAATGCCTATTAGAATTTTCTTAAATGATAGTAAATATGCTTTTGCTTTATCTTTAGTATGTGCACTTTGTGCTATTAAAATCGAAGGTAAATTTCTTATTGACTATCAAAGTATTAGCAGTAACCATTTACAATGGAGTTCTATTTTCTTAATTGGTGCTGCTCTTACTATCGGGAATGCCTTAACTTCTGAAGCTACAGGTGTAACACCTTTCTTAAAAAATCTTTTAACACCTGTATTTTCAGGTACTAGTGAATTTACATTTATTGTACTAATCCTTACTTTAGGTTTAATATTAACTAACTTCTGTAATAGTGTCGTTATAGGTATTATCTTCTTACCTATTATCGCAACATTTACACAATCTATGGGCGTTGCCACAGAACCTATTATTTCAATCTTTATCTACATGGTTCTCTTTGGTACTATCACTCCTGCTGCTTCTCCATTTGCTGCTATTATGCACGGTAACAAAGAGTGGCTTGAAACAAAAGATATTTACAAATACGCTACAATTATGAGCATGATTATTCTTGGCATGGTTATTGTCGTAGGTATTCCACTTTGTAAAATACTTTTCTAATCTACATATAACAAAAAGAGGTCTAACATCTTATGTTAAGCCTCTTTTTGTTATATGTAGATTTCATTTTATTCCATCTTTATTCATTTATATAACTATTCCTTTCGCTTTGCTCAAGGCACAAATAAGTATGTTTTCAAGCATGCAAACTTATCTTTGAGTCTTCAACTCAGAAAGGAGTTTTTCTATGGCTTTAAAAATTGTCTATCAAATCTGTTGTGGTATCGATGTTCACAAAACTTTGTTGTCGCCTACGTCGCTTCTACCGATGCAATGGGTGTTACTACCTATAAAAGTCATCGCTTTTCTACCTATACAAAAGGGTTAAGAGAGCTATCAGCGTGGCTTTTATCAAATCATTGCAAAGACGATTGTATGGAATCTACTGGTAATCACTGGATTCCTATCTTTAACATCCTTGAATCTTCTTGTACCATCGTTCTGGCTCATCCTAAATACGTAAAGGCTATTCGTGGTAAAAAGACTGATAAAAAAGATGCCAAATGGATTGCTGATCTCCTCAAGCATGACTTAGTTGCTGGCAGTTTTATGCCACCTCCTTAGAAGAGTAATCTACCTGATTTCTTTAAAGGTATAAGAAATATTAATATTTATAGCATTTTTTATATAACAAAAAAGCGTACAACTTACGTTGTACGCTTTGAAGCGGAGAGGGTGGGATTCGAACCCACGGCCCCTTTCGGAGTCACTGGTTTTCAAGACCAGCTCCTTAAACCGCTCGGACACCTCTCCAAATTTGTTATGTCAATTACTCTCTTATAATAACATAGCATTTGTCATATGTAAAGCTTTTTATAAAAAAATGCATTTTTTTATTTCTAATTTATTCTTTAGGTTCTGTTATAGTTAAATATCGATATTTTATATAAGAAGGTAGCCTTTCTGCAAAATAAGGCTACCTTCTTTACTAAAGCATAAAATATAAAAGAGCTCCCAGTACCAACAGTATCAAAGAAATACACGGTAGTACCTTATAAAATATTGTAATACCGTCATTTTTCACTCTAACCCACTCTCTAAAAAGTCCTATAAGTCCACTAAAAATTATGCATATTAATCCCCATCTATCCATACTATCACCCCCTTTGATATGTTTATAAATGATATACTTGCAACTCCTTCTATATAACTAAATTTCTTGGCGTTATATAAATAACATTTTTTGATTCTTTGATTCCAAAAGTCACAATTCTTTATATTCATTTGTGTTGAAACAGTGTTGATAAGTAATGCCTTTACTTTCTCGTAGTCACGCTTGTCTTTATTGAGCTTTAACCATTTAAACCAGTTAAGGTAGTTATCTAACCTTTTAGTAGAAATGCCTTTAAAGTGGCGTATCCAGTTTTTAAGAGTACTATGATAAGCATTGATATGTTGAATATGGTAAATATCTTGTTTAGTTTTGCCATGCTCAATTTGAATTAAATGAACGCCCATATTCTTAGCGAACTGAATATAACCACAGTAAGGATAGACTACGTCTTTAGTAAATTTAGATTCTTTTGCTTGATCACTAATAGCAGTGATTTTAGCTAAACTAACAGCTTTATCTTCTATTACTGTATAAAGTTGTTTTAATTCATAGGGTGTAAGTTTATTTAGTTCTGTTAGTATGAGTCCAAATGATAAAGATGGCATAATGGCATCCTAAAGGTATCGAATCTTTTAGAAAGGATGTGAGACATTATGGCATATAGAAGTATACATCTCCAGAGAACGTAGAATTATACTAGGTTGTAGCACAATTAGTGGTAAAAATATTTCAATATTAGCAAAATTTTTTAATACCTATAGACAATTTATATATACTCAAAAAGAAAAGATTCAGCAATTACTAGAACATGATTTTGATTTACCTTCAGGACATTTCCCTACGATGAGGATTACGAAAAACTTTATTGAAAAAGCTGTTTTGGGGTGTATGGCTATTTGTAAAGGTTCTATTGAGGATACACCAGAATTTCTGAAATCTCTTTTTCATTTTCATATCTCAATAGGGCGTATCAGTAAGATTATTAATGAATTAGCTCGTAGGGCAAAGGTATTTAATGATTCTATATCACTTAAATGTATCCAAGTAGGTGCCCATGATGAAATATTTCAAGCAGATCAAGCTGTTCTTGTAGGAGTAGAGCCAAACAGTACTTATATTTATCTTTGCGATGGAAGTAAAACACGAGATAGTACCGTATGGGGCTATTCCCTCCTGGATAAACAGGTTACAGGCTTAAATATTGAGTTGAGTGTTATGATGGTGGAACCGGACTTATAAAAGGCATTCAAGAAGTCTATCCAAAGGCTAAGATACAAAGTGATATATTCCATTCTGAAAAAAAGTTATCCGATTATATATACCGTGCTGAAAGGTCAGCCTATAAAGTGATTGCTCGGGAATATGCTTTAGAAAAGAAAGTATTAAATGCAAAGGGTGCTAAAAAGGAAAAATATCTAATCGAATACAATCATGCTATTTGAAATCTATCGAAGTCATACGTTACTATGATACTCTGTATATTTTATACCTTTGGTTAAAAGAAGCGTTTTAAATTGGAGGTTATTCATACGATGAGCGCACATATATACTCAATTTCATTATTTCAGAGATGAAAATACTTGCTGAAAGAAATCACAAACTCACAGAAGTAGTTACCTACTTAACAGAAGTGTGTAAATAGTTTGATCAGACTTTACCTATCATTAAAAAGAGCAGTCTATACTAACTTTTTACCACTCCTACAATTTTACCTAAATACAAGAACTT
>NZ_JAVVQU010000070.1:0-9419 GCF_036655075.1 Niameybacter sp.
GCAGTCTATACTAACTTTTTACCACTCCTACAATTTTACCTAAATACAAGAACTTATAGGCGAAGTCGTAGAAAACATCGGGTTGGAAAAAGCCCTATAGAGTTATTGACTCAAAAACAGCACGCCTCCCCATTAGAGCTATTACACCTCTAGTCAAACGATAAAGATTAACTCTTAATAGTGTAGTTGGAATATAATTCCTCACACTATTTTTCAAGTCCCAGGTGAAAGTGGGCCTTTTTTTAGTTGTAATGTTAATAGGACTTAAATTGAAACACGCCCAAGGTAGTATCAATATTCTTTTATAATAGAGCCATTTTTTAAGCTATATTACCGAATGGCCGCTCGTTAATATCACCTTATTATCCCATAAGAACACTAGCTCACTATAACTAACGCATACCTCATAGATTAAATGATTTTTTAAGATTAACGCTATCTTTTAATAAATTTTTAGCAAAAAAAATCCTACAACATATGTTGTAGGATTTCCTATGCCCAAGACCGGAATCGAACCGGTACGAGGGTAAGCTCGCAGGATTTTAAGTCCTGTGCGTCTGCCAGTTCCGCCACTTGGGCATATAAGCGACCCAGAAGGGACTCGAACCCTCGACCTCCGCCGTGACAGGGCGGCGTGCTAACCAACTGTACCACTGGGCCATCGCTATTTCATAAGTATTATAGCATGATAATTGACTTATGTAAAGACTTATCAACTATTTTTTTCACTTTCTTCTAAGATTTTTAAAAACTCGAAGGATGCAGGTGAAAGTGGTACACTTTTTAAGAAGCAACATCCTACGCTTCTTCTTGGAATAGGATTCATTAAACGAATTTCATAAATTCCTTTTTGGTCTAAATATTCCTTTGAGAATTCTTTAATCACACAGGATATCCCTAAGTTAATCCTTGCAAACTCTAAAAGTAAATCATGTGAACCAAGTTCAATTTCAGGATTTATCCTTAATCCTTCTTTCTCCAAATACTTTTCTACATACCGCCTCGAGTTAGATTTCTTTTCTAGAAAAATGAGAGGTAATGTAGTAAGTTCTTCTAATGCTATTGGATTTTTACTAAACTTTTTATAAGCTTCTCCTCCAACAAAAATATCATGAATATAAAAGTATTCCTTTACATCTAGTGCTGTATCTTCAATAGGCAAATTACAGATTGCTAAGTCTATTTCTCCTGCTTTAAGTAGCTCACACTGTTCAGTAGTTGTACGATTAATAATCTTCAACTTAATGTTAGGGTATTGATCATGAAATTTCTCTAGGTAAGGTAATAAAAAAAATCTTGATATTGTATCTCCTACCCCTATCTTTAGCTCTCCTACAACTAAATCTAAAGATTCTTTTATTTTTTTTTCGCCTACTTCTATTAGATTAAGCGCAGTATGAATATATTCATATAGGTTACTCCCCTCATTAGTTAATACAACTCCTTTTGCCCCTCGTCTAAAAAGGCAAATATCCAACTCTTTTTCAAGTTGTATTATTGTCTGACTTACAGCGGGCTGTGTCATATATAACCTTTTGGCGGCAGCAGAAAAACTCTTACACTCTGCTACCTTACAAAATACTTTATAGTAATCTAATTTAATACTCATATTAGCCTCTTTCATTCTTTATCATAAGCCCATTTATATCATATGTTTTTTTCATTTTGAATTCAATATAGGAGTTTAAATTCACAACTTATAATATACAATCTAGTTTACATTGATATTACTCAATAAAATTGATGTATAAGTTAGATTTTGAATTTAAAATTCTATATAAGCATTCATTTGATACAAATAAGTTTTGTCGACTTTTATTATTTAATGTATACATTTACATATAAGTACAATTATATAAGATATAGTCTATTTATAGTTCATTGTATTATTAAAAGATTGAAGTTGAAGAACTCCCTAGGATACAGGACATATACTATGAGATTAGTTAATTTGGAATCACTCAAAGTAGATGAAATCCTTAGTCAAGGTATTATTACTGATCAAGGCGGTATTTTACTTCGTGCTCAATCTCAATTTAAACTTTCATATAAAAATAGATTATTGAAATGTAATAGTTATGAGGTATATATTGATGATGCAATTTCTAAGGGTATTATGCCGAATGAAGTTATTGCATCTAATGTTCGTAAGTGTCTTAATCAACACCTAAGTACTCAGTTCACAAATATCGAAAAGCTTATGACCATTGATGTCTTCAAGATTTTACCTCTTGCCTCAGCTATCTTAGAAGAATTATCCCATATTTAAATTCTAGAAAATATTCCTAGTTTTGTTTATTAAAAAGACTACTCATTAATGGCAGTCTTTTCATTATTGTTTTACTATGTCTAAATCTCCAGACGTTGTTCTCACAGTCATCTGAACATTATTTTCTTTATAAATAGATTGATTTAAATCAAAGTCACTATCTAAGTCACCACTTGTTGTACTATATTTTAATTTGAAACCACTATTATCTGGTATACTCACTTTCACGTCTCCAGATACACTACTACTTGTAAGTTCTTTAAACATTTTTGCTAAAGCAACTTTTATTTCCCCACTTGTAGTACTCATCTTAAAGTAATCACCTAGACCTTTAAATTCTATATCACCACTTGTACTTCCACATTCTATCATTTCTACTACTATTTCATCTAATTTTATATCTCCACTAGTAGTATTAAAATGGATATTCTTACTTTTAATATCTTTAAAATTAATATCTCCACTTACAGTGTTGATTTCTAATTCTTTTTTTACACCTACATCCTCTACTTCTACCTCTCCTGAAGTTGTATCACATTCTAATGCCTCTAGTTCTAATCCTTCTAAATAAATATTCCCCGAAACTGTTTTTACGTTTAAGCCCTCTTGATAACTACGTGGAAGATAGAGTGTAATCGCCTCTCTTTTGTTAAAAATGTTTATGAAGTTAAATAAATGCTTTAATGCTGGCTTTTCAATTGTAACCGTTTCTCCCACTACTCGTAGGTTTAGTCGATCTGCTTCACCTATATTATAGGAGGTGCTTTGTACAAGGCGAATATCAGTATATTCACCTATATATACTTGTATTTTCTCACTTACAAATTTCATATCTATATTCTTGATATTACTTTCCTTTACTGTATATTCAACAGTATTTCCCATACCAAATGCATCTACATTATCTTCATTAAAATTCATATAGATAGCAAAACCAAATACACTTACTAAGAAAATTAAAATGCAACACCATATTGTAATTTGTATACTCATAAGTGTTTTACGATTCATATGCTCACTCCCTTAATCCAAATATTAACTCAATAATTTGGTTAACTGCAGCTGCAATGATAAAGATAATCCAAGAGTATTCCCAGATACCCAATGTAAAACTTATTAATAAGTATATGCCTACTACTAATAACCAAAAGATAGCTTGGATAGTCTCTTTAATATTTTCTTGTTTCTTCTGTTCTATAGTTAAATTTTCTTTTTTACTCTTTTCTTTATAATCTTCTCTTAAACTTTCTGGTTTGCTAAAGTTATCATATACAATTAATCCCGTTGCTGCCCCCACAATAACTAATAAGAGTACTACGCCTGTAATAGACATATCAAATATAGATAAAGCAATTAATACAGCTGGACTTATAATATAAAGCATCACCGCTATACTTCTTAAAATAGCACTTTCTTTTCTACGCTTTTCAAGCTCCTTAGTTGTAATGATTACTGCTGTTTCATCTAAGCCACTAATAAGTTCTCTAATATCCCCGATACTAGAAGTTACAATCGTAAAAGTCTCTTCTTTTGTTTTCCCTTCTACAAGTAAATCTTCATAACGATCATTAAGATTAATAAGCATTTCTTCCTTAAGCTCTCTCGCATAAGTTGTATCTGATACTTGTGCAAACAACTGGTCAATATAGTCCTTTAATCTCTTATTCATTCAAATTCCCCACCTTTACTAATTGGTTTATTAATCTCTTAGCTTCTTCCCATTCTGCTAAATTCTGCTCAAATAGCACCTTCCCAAGATGTGTAATTTTATAGTATCTACGTCGTGCCCCCGTTGTTTGATCTCCCCAATAAGATTGAATAAATCCACCAGCTTCTAATCTTCTAAATGCCGAATACAAAGTAGCCTCTTTAAGTTCATAGGTTTGATTAGTCTTCTGTTGAATTGCTTTATTAATCTCATATCCATAACTATCTTGTAGTAGTAAGTGTGCTAATATAATGGTTTCTGTATGTCCTCTTATAAGATCAGATGCAATAGACATATTTTCCTCCTTAATAATATTCTGTTATTTTTAAAAACAATAAATTTTTCTTAATATTACATCATGCATTCTACTTCTATATACTTCTCCTGTCAATGTATATTTTAAAAATTAGTATATTAATTTCAGGAATATATTATCAATTTTAATTCTGTTTATTAGTACTATATAGAAACAGATTAATATTTTGCAACCAATAATCCACTAATGAGATAGCCCTTGTATATTGCTAAAATAGTAGTATAACTTTGACTCTAAAGGGGATATCTACTATGACACAACTATCTGAACTTGAGTTTATTGAAGATGCTATGAAAAATACAAAATCAACACGTATGTTAATACGCTACCAAGTCATTTCTTTACATCTAAAGGGCTTTTATAATATTCAAATCGCAGAAATTGTAGGTCGTTGTAATCATACTGTTGGTACCTATGTTACTGCATATAAAAAATGTGGTATTGCTGGTTTAATACCGACGCCACCTCCTGGTGCACAAAGAAAACTTACTCCCGAACAAGAACAGATTTTAGTAGAAACTGTTACATCAAAAGTGCCATCTGATGTAGGTCTTGAACCGTATATATCTTGGAATTCGAAATTGATATGCCTATGGGTAAAGCAAGCATTGACATTACCTATACGCATGGTGGTATGCGAGATATGCTGCTTAGATTAGGATTCAGTTATACCAGTCCGACCTATTCATTAGCTAAAGCAAGTAAAAAAAAACAAGATGAATTTAAATCTCAGTTTGAGGTTTTAAAAAGCGTTTTAAAAAAAGCTTGAAGACAGAAAAAATTAACCATATTCTTTTTCACGATGAAAGTCTTATTAGAGATTATCCAGCCCTTTGCAAAACTTGGTTTCCCAAAGGAAAACAACGTATTATACCTACGTATGGTCAGCATAATGGGGTTAAGTTACTCGGTATTCTTAACTATGCTAATGGTCAGGTATATGTTCAACAAACGAAACATTATGATGCTAAAGTTTTCCTTTCTTTTTAACAGAAAACACTTGAACTATATCCAACGGGTAAAATTGCTATGGTTTTAGATAATGCTCGTATTCATCATGCAAAGCTCATCCAACCTTTTCTAGAAGAAAACAAAGAACGGCTGGAACTAGTATTTCTGCCTGCTTATAGCCCTGAACTTAATCTTATAGAGGGCCTATGGAAATGGTTGAAAGTCGCCGTCATATACAATGTATTTTACAAACATACATATCAGATAAAAAAAGCTGTACAAGACTTTATAATACATATAAATTTAAGACCTCAAGATGTGATAGATAGGCTGTGTATCAAAATGTAATATTATAATCTGTTTCTATATAGTTAATTTTCTCTCATTTGGGCATCGAGAAGTTGGTAGATAATTAGTTTATCTACCAACTTCTCACACCACCGTACGTATGGTTCCGTATACGGCGGTTCTTTAGTTTACACTAACTTGTCTGTAATAATCAACGAAAAATAAGTATCCTAGTTCTTTCAATGTTTGGTTATCTAGGCTACGACTTAAGATTGGGGTATTGGAAATTCTCCAGTAGCCTTTTCTTGTGTTCGCATATTTCTTGACTTTCCTCTCATCTATTCCATAGTGTTTAAGCATTCTATATCTCGTTTTGATTTTCTTCCATTATTTCCAGTAGACCATTCTTATCCGGCGTCGCATCCATTCGTCTGTTTTGATCATTAATTGTTTCATATCTGCTATTTTAAAGTAATTAATCCATCCTCTGATGTACCTTTTCAGTTTGTCCTTCTTTAATTTGCTCGATTAGTATTTTGTTGTTTTCTTTGAGATATGGTAGAAGTCTAAGTTGTTTCTATCTAGTATTTTCTCTAGCAAATTACCCTTTGACATGTTGGTGATGTTGTTTTCAGTTATCCTTGAAGAAGCATACGCTTCTGCATACTCTTTCTGTTCTGCAGATACCATTTGCAAATAGTCTTCTAATCGAAGTTGTCTGTATTTAATTCCTTCTTTAGTAACATTCATTGACTTTCACCTCCTAAAGTTCAGTCCTTCCGAGATAGTGTTAACCCCATCTCGTACTATGACCTCTGCTGACTTCTCATGACAAATCTTATTTCAACCGTATTTCATACACTTTGTTTCCATACGTCCATGAGACCTCCCCAGGCAAGAACGCAATCTTTCCTTCCATCTATCTGTCACATGTACACCATGGGTTTCCGGGTAGTTTTGGGCTTTGGTTTGTTTCGCAACCTTACCCAATCCATGTATGCCTGATGTGATTTCTGTTCGTCAGACCAGAAGTTTGCCTCCAGCTTCCTTCAGATTCCACCTCGCAATGGACACCCTTGCTCTTGGCTATGTGCTTGGCACTACTAACCCGCACTAGGGACTTTTACCCATTAGATTGCGCCCATGCTGGGGCACCAAAAAAAAAGACTTGCAAGCATATGCTTGCAAGTCTTTAATACGTATCCACAGGGATTCGAACCCCGGACCCACGCCTTAGAAGGGCGTTGCTCTATCCAGCTGAGCTATGGATACAAATCTTTATCACCTTAATAGGTTAACATACAATTTGACGTATGTAAAGGGAATTTAGTATTTTTATTTTAGAATATTTATATCTCCCTAGACATTCGAACATTTGTTCTGTATAATAAGTTTAGGTGATGCATATGGATTTAAAAACAAAATTAGAAATTTTATCAGATGCTGCAAAGTATGATGTTTCATGCTCTTCATCTGGATCTAATCGTAAACCCGAAAAGGGCAAACTTGGTTCAACTAACACAAGTGGTATATGTCATTCTTTTACTCCTGATGGCAGGTGTATTTCTCTACTTAAAATTTTACTTACAAATTATTGTGTTTATGATTGTGCTTACTGTATTAATAGACATTCAAATGATATACCTAGAGCTACCTTTACAGTAGATGAGGTCGTTAATCTCACTATTAACTTTTACAGACGTAATTATATCGAGGGTCTTTTCCTTAGTTCTGCTATTATACAAAATCCAAATCATACAATGGAATTACTTACAGCTATACTACGTAAACTCCGAAATGAATATAACTTTAGAGGCTATATTCATGTTAAGGCTATTCCTGGTGCAAGTGACGACCTCATCAAAGAGTGTGGGCTCTATGCTGACCGTATGAGTGTCAATATTGAACTTCCTTCATCTCAATCACTCAAACTTTTAGCTCCAAATAAAGCTGCTCATGATATTCTCAAACCTATGAATCTTATACGAACAAATATTATTGAGCATCAAGATAATCTTAAGGCCTTTCGCCATGCACCACTCTTTGTACCTGGTGGCCAAAGTACACAACTCATAGTAGGCGCAACTCCTGAAAGTGACTTGAAAATCATGCAACTTAGTGAAGGGCTTTATAATAAATATGACTTAAAAAGGGTTTATTACTCTGCCTATATTCCTATTAACCAAGGTAGTCACCTTCCTATTATTAAATCTCCACCTGTTATGCGAGAACATCGTCTTTACCAAGGAGACTGGCTCTTACGCTATTATGGATTTAAAGTACATGAACTCTTAGATACTATTCATCCTAATTTTGATATCAACTTTGACCCTAAAACTTCTTGGGCACTCCGTCATATGGATCAATTTCCTCTAGAGGTAAATACTGCACCATTTGAATTACTTATCCGTGTACCTGGAATAGGCATTCGAGGTGCAAAAAAAATTATTAGTAGCCGTAGACTTGCTCCTCTTTCTTTTGATGACTTAAAAAAACTTCGTATTATCTTGAAACGTGCTCAATACTTCATTTTATGCCAAGGTAAATATAATGGTAATATATCTTATGATGAGGAAAAAATTCGACTAGCTATAAAGCCTGAGCTAGACCTTAATCTCATTGAACAATCCAGCCAACAACTTAGTCTATTTGATACTACCCCTATACCTTTTTTACTATTAAATGATCTGCCTACTGCGTTAACTGGAGAGCTTTAAATATACTATACTATTTTTTGAAAGGAAATATTCAATGAAAGAATTTTTGTACGATGGTAGCTTTGAAGGTTTTTTAACTGCCATTTTCTATGCTTATTCAGAAAAAAATGAGGTTCGTATTAACAAACAAAGTGAATATATTCCTCATCTGCTTTTTGAAGCTATTACTATTCCTACAGAACTTGATAAATTTGAGCGGGTTTATGCGAGCATCCAGCATAAGCTTTCTCATTCTATCTTAAAAAATATATATTATCTCTATCTGAGTGAAGCGACTGACTGTGCTACCTTAGCACTTAGCTATTTAAAACTTTGCTATCAATATGGCATAACTATTAACTTAGCTAAAAATAATGATATCATTCTCTTTGTAGATACGCTTATACGTAAAGTTTCTCATGAAGCACATCGCTTTACCGGATTTGTAAGATTTAATGAAATTGTTCCTCTTTGTTTCTATGCACAAATTGAACCCAATCATTGTATTCTTCCTCTCATTGAAAATCATTTTACTACTCGTTTTTCTAACCAAAACTTTATTATTCATGATTTAAGAAGAAACATGGCTCTTATATATAATCAATCTAATACCTATTTTAGACTTCTACTTCCTCAAGAGAATACACTCCTTAATTCTTATCAAACTAACGATAGTTTTCAACCTTTATTTAAAGCCTTCTATGATAGTGTCACTATTCCTGAAAGGGTAAATCCTCGTTTACAGAAAAACTTTGTACCTTCTCGCTATTGGAAGCATCTAGCTGAGATGTCTACTTTATAATGTATTCTTACTAAACTGAACTTCACTCATATTATTTTATTTTTACTTTGAGGTATATATAAGTATATTTAAATAGATTAAGCTATAACTTTAATTTCTTAAAATATTCTTTTATATATAAAAAGAGATATTTGAACTTAGTTCAAATATCTCTTTTTGATGTGTTAATAAGATTACTCTAGCCCCAGAGTTTTAATCTCTATACTATTGCAAGAAAAAAGCTTATACCTAAGGTATAAGCTTTTATGCCCGAGACCGGAATCGAACCGGTACGAGGGTTAGCTCGCAGGATTTTAAGTCCTGTGCGTCTGCCAGTTCCGCCACTCGGGCATATTAAAAATTTGGCAGCCACCTACTCTCCCAGTCCGTCTCCAGACAAGTACCATCGG
>NZ_JAVVQU010000071.1:0-8407 GCF_036655075.1 Niameybacter sp.
TTCTATCACCTATATTCTTAGACAATGATACTTTCGTAATGGCAAAGCCTATAGCTACAGCTTCAAGTCCGCCAGCTGAAATAGCTGTAAGTGTAAGATTTTTAGCTGACTCCGTCGTTAAAAGATAGCTAGATGAAAATAACTGATCAACACCTGTAATTGTAACTGAGGGGCTTCCAAGTCCTGATATTGATGGGGTTCCTGAACCCTGTATAAGATAGAATTGATTCCAAACTCCACCATCCGTTTGGAAGTTCCATAATTCACCAATATTGCTTTCTTCTGCGTCGGCAACTACAACTGTATAGTTTGTAACAGGATTTCCTAAACTATCTGTAACAACGATATTGTTTATTGTTATGATACCAGGATCAAGTGAACCAATTCTATCATTTTGTAATAATATCTGTGCTGCACCCGTACCCACATAGGCATAGTATCCAAAAACACTTGTTGATGGTGATGTTCTAGAATTAAATGTCATAGCAGATGGTGCTGGTACTGATACATCAAAAGTTACCTTTGTACCATCATTTAAAGTTCCAGTAAACATCTGTGGAGAACCACCAGGCTGTAAATTTAAATTTCCAAAATTAGCCCATCCTATTCCGCCTGCACTTGGCCCAGAACCGGCGGCTGCATATGCAAATGCCATATATATTCCTCCTTATTTTAATGAATTTTAATAGAAAATAGAGCTATTGACATATCATGCATTTAAATAAATTAAGCTTTGATTGTAATGCAGTTTCCAAGCTAATGATTGCATCAACCGTATTTTTTACAGATCTATTGGCTGCAATAATTTGTTGTGGTGTTACAGCAGGTTGAGAGATGATTGCATTAATTTTTTCACTTTCAGCATTCAAGATGTGCGCAATTGAGTTTTCTTCTAGTGCAATAGATTCGATTAAATCTCCCACTGATTGTTCTCGTGTAATATTACTTGGTTTGATGACAGGCATTCCCATAATACACCCTCCTTAGATATAAATTTTTTGTAACCCTTTAGATAAAAATACATATACTGAAATATACCTATGCATTTGATAAATAGGCATTTTAGCTGGTCTATTTCAGGTACATTGTACTCTATGCTAAAAATCACCCTTTTGTGACTCCTTTGTAAGGATTAAATAGATTTTTTCAAGGTGTTATGACAATCTAAAAGAGGCAGATACTCTATATAGAATATCTGCCTCTTGAGTTTATTTATTTAATTCGATTAAATGGAATACCTCAAGTTTTGGTAATTGAATAGTTGTTGTTCCTTCTCCATAGGTCACCTGAAGAGGTTGCTCTGAAGGTGTTTTTAAAACAACATTTTGACATATGTATGGTAATGTAATTGTAATACCCTCAATTGGATACACTGGTGATACTGTTTGTTGGTTGATGATACTTAAATATTGTTTGTCCTCTTTATTCCAATTTGTAATCTCTACAAATACTGGTGCATTACTTTCAAGCTTTTTCTTTCTTATTAAGGCATTGATTAAGTTGAATACTGTTTTTCTACAGTAGTGTGCACGCGCTAATTCTAAAGGTGTTACAACCCATATCATTTTCCCTTCGCCTACTTGTTTTTCCATAGCAGCTGGGAGTTGTGTATAAGTTCCTGGTGGGTTAGAGTGAATCGCTGCAAACTCTTTTTCGCCTGGTTTTGTGTAAGGATATGCAAGTGTTGCAAGTACTTTTGCATCCCCTTTTATTGTACACTCAGTAGCTCTTCTTTCAATAGGATATGGACTACTTTGGTTAAAGGATTCGAATAAGTCTTGACCTTCGGTCGTTGGATTTAAGTAAGTATAACCATACTCACTCCCACCTGTTACTTCAATATCGAGTAGTTCTTCAAATCTCTTATGTGCAAGCTTACCTGTAATAAAGACGTTGCCACCTTTTCTTACATAAGCTTCGATATCTGCCATTTCTTCATCTGTTACATCATAGGCACTGTTGATAGAAAGCACTTGAGCTTTTAAATCTTTTAGGTTCTTACTGCCTACTACATCATACAACACATTGTACTCTTGCATAGTGGATGCAATTGCAAAAGGTGATTGAATAAAGTTGTCATTTGCTTTTAAGTTGGTGTTATACCAAATAGCTACATCTGCATTCATATCTCCCGTTACATATTGCTCAAAATCACATGTACGTCTAAACATAGGACCTATCGCATCACGGTAAACTTCATGATTAATTGTTCCATTTGGATTCATGGCGTCACATACAGAGAATGCGCCATTATGTACAAGTGCATTCATTGCATGAATGTATAAGTCTTCTTCGCAACGGCTCACTGTATGTGCATAAAGGTTTGGATCACATCTAGATGTAATATAGGCAAATGGTTTGTTTGGTGTTACGTTATTGTAGTATTTGCACATAAAGGTTTGCTCGAAGTAGCCACCGTAGTAGTCTCCACCAGCATAGTCACAAGACTCAAGAATTTTTTCTGTATCTCCCTGGCTCCAACCCGAACCTACTGCTGCAAAGTTATGTTCTACACTAAGTGCACTGTTAACGCCCTTAATGGTGTTGGTAACATCCGCTACAAACTCTTCCATCCAGCTTTGTCTTCTCTTAGCAAAGTCTACCCATACTGGATTATTCCAATCTTCTTGGCGAGGGATATAGTTACCTGTTTCTTTCCAATAGCGTTCACGACATGCAGAACAATAACACACGCGAGGCCAAAATGGCATATCTAAGAAGAAACCACCAAACGCATAGGTTGATGCTAATTCTTCTAAAATTTCATTGACATAAGCACGGTATTCTAAATGATTTGAACATACAAGGCCATATCTTGAATTATCTTCTCTTGAAGTTCTACCTGAACCATCTACAATTCTCCATTCAGGATGCTCTTCATAAGCATAGTTATCATGAATTTGCGAAAGGTATACAACAACACTTATGTCATTTTCCTTACATTTTTTAATCATTTCGCCTACATAATCTAAGTTTCTTCTTTTTAAACCTTTATGCATTCTACCATACTTACTCGGCCAGTAATGTAACCCAACATGAGATTTCGCTTTTACAACAACACTATTCACATGTGCATTTTTTAAAGTTTCTACAAAATCTTCTACATCTAACTTTGATAAATATTCATCTTCTTTTGCATCATTTAAATGCATATCCATAAAAATTCGTCTATAATCTTTTTTGTACCACATGTTATGCCCTCTATTCTTTCTCTCGTTTTTCTTATAAGTGCTTAATATACCAATTATTATCTATTATTAAAATTATATACTCTGTTCATCTTTTATTTAATCATGTAATCTAAATAAAAAGGTATCTTTTTTTAATCCCTCATTATATAAGCTTTAATAATCTGGAGCATTTCCATACCTTAAATCTAGTGCACTCTTTTTGTATTGCGTTCTACTTAATTATTCATCAATTTTTAAAAACTCATCATGCTCAACTGATTCATGAGCACTTTGCTGAAAATCTTACTTTAAATACTTTAGCAAACTATTTAAAGAGCTTTTAGGGACTACCCCAAAACTTTATCGCATGGAGCACGCTTACACTTTGTCAGCCCCAGAAATTTGAGGATATTCTCTCAACTACATTAAACCCTAATTGCTGAATCTCTGCTAGCTTAATATGTTTATCCAGATGCATACAATAAACATACTCTCTCAAATTTTGTGGTATCAAGTCTGCTAGTTTATGTAGATATAAATGGGCATTATTTTCATAATCTAGACCACATGTATCTTGATAAATATACTTAATTTCACCTTTTACCAGTCTTTTAATCACATTATCCCTAAGCGCATAACCATCTCCACTATAATAAAAGCTTACACCTTGTCCTTTCACTATAAAGCTATAGGCAGGCATCGTTTCAACATGTTCTTGTTCAATCCATTGAAGACTGGTGAGCTCTAATTCATTGACACTAAACTGTATATCTTCTGCCGTTTGTAAACAATACATATCTGGAGTGACGCCTATGATTTGTAAATAAGATATCATTAGTATCTCATTTGGAAAAAATAAATTTACTTTTACTTTTAATATATAGTAGCAATAAAAAATCACTTCCCCCAAACTTCCTACATGATCCGGATGCGTATGGGTAATTAAAACAAAAATTTCTTCTAGTCCTTCTAATAGATGATACTTTTGTAAATCATGAAATACAGTTCCTCCACAGTCTATAAGCAAGAGGCTCTTTCCCTCTTTAATGAAGGCACTATTATTCCCAAGTTCTGTATTAAAAGCACTTCCTATACCTAAAAACTTTAGCATCTTCTTCTCCTTTTATCTATTGAATTTAATCAAGTATACCATATATATCAGAAAACTCAATAATACATTCCCACTTATAGCCTATGCTCCACACGATAAAAGACCAGTAATATTTATCACTGGTCTTTTACATGCTATTTAATGTATTTGCATGTTTTTAATAACTTTTATTATTCAACGGTTACAGGTAATACTACTTCTGCTACATTACCTGCAAAGTCTGTTACTGTAAGTGGAATCTCATATTCCCCTTTTGTTGTTGTATCTAATGTACTAAGATCTGCATGAAGGCTAGATTTAATATTGATACCATCTTTATCTACTGCTGTTTCTACAAAGTCATTCCAATTGATTTTTGCAGTTTCTTCTTCTAATGTTAATGCTCTATACTCTTCTTTAAGTGTAATTGTTGGTACTTCCTTATTATTTGCATCATAAACAATTACGTTATTATTGCTTTTTCCTGTGTTCTCAGATAAATCTTGAATGGTTACAACTAAACCTTTTTCGTATTCACCTACTGTATTAAAGTCAGTTACCTCTACATTAAATACTGCTTTTGTAATATCTAATTCACCATCAAGATTATCTACTGCTTTAAATTTCTCTGCCCAATTAATTGAACTTGGGTCTGTACCTACAGGTACTGCAAAAATTTCATCAGCTGCTAATTTTTCAATTGCTGGTGAGACGTTATCTTTGATTTCATCTGTATTAAGTAAGGCTTCTATGCCTCCAATTTTATCTGTAATTATATTCTTTTGAGCCTCAAAAGCTACATCAAAGCTTGGTGAACTGTTCGCACCCCATAATGCATCTCCTGCAATGCTCATGAAGTCCCAATAAACCCCTAACATAATACTGTATTCATTAACAGGTGAACTCCATGAGTCATAGATTTCTGCCATGTCTGCGCCTATTTCTGTATGGAAGATATCTGTTCCTGGCAATGTATGTTGTTGTTTAACTTCACCTAATTCTTCTGCACGTTTTGCCTTAGCATCTGCTGCTTTTCCATAGAATAAGTTATAAGTTTGGATGGCAAGTGGAATTTTTTCTTCTGATACACCTTTAGGAATAACTGTACTCATTCCTTTAGTAACAGATGGTTGATACCCAGGATCATCTGGTGCCATATGGTCTGGTCTTGGGAATGGGATAACACCTAGAGATTGTCCTCTTTCTGCTGCTTTTGATGCTGCTCCACCTAGACGCCAAACTTCCATTTCAGTAAATACTGTTTCACCTGCGTTAAAGTTCTCTGCATTTGATGCCCATGGTGTATTACTTGTACCCTCTTTGATATTTGCTGTAAGTACTTTTGCATCGATTAATTCTTGAACATATGCTATAGCTTGCTTAACTTCTGGTGTATCTACTTGAAGTCCATCTTCTCCATAGATTGCACCACCATTAGAGTGGATTGCCTCGATAATAGTTTCAGTATATTCTGTTCTAAAGGCATCAATTCTATATTCTGGTCTTTCTGGTGCTTGAACATTTGCATAGTGTGCATCAATAATTTTAAGGTACTCCTTAAACTTACTCCATGTCCAGTTGCCCTCTTTATAGAGATCTGTTGGGTATACTGTTTTCCCATCTACTTTAAGACCTTCTACAGCTTCTATGTAATCAATATTATAGACTAATGGTGAAAGAGACCATGCTTCCCCACTACTTGCTGACTCTAAGAAGAAATGTTTCCCATAAACTTTTGGTGATGGGTTATCTCCTAATAAATCAACATAATCATCTAAAGGTTGAAGAACGTTTTGTGCTAGAATTTTTCCTTGAGAGTTAATTTCTAAATCTACAAGATCTGCAATAGGATCACCAGATAGAACAGTTTGAAGCAATACTTCCCATACATATCCTGGGAAATCTATAAATTCAATTTCTACATTAAGTTCCTCTTTAATCTCGTCTAGAATTTGGATATACATATCCCGATCATCTTCTCGCATAATGTACTCGCCAGTTATAGCATTTTTAGCATAAGGATCCTTCTGATCTCGATTAACACATGCATAAGTTATGACTGTAGGCGCTTCTTTCTTTTTATCATTAGCTTCTTTAGTTGGTTCTTTTACTGTTCCTTTGGCTTCCCCTTGCGCTGCACATCCTGTTAATAAAACCATTGATGCCATTGCTAAACTCATTACTTTTCTTGACTTTTTAAACATTTTTTATCCCCCTTAGTATTAGTTGTCTTTTCTTGTTGTAAAATTACTAGATTTTTTTAGCACTTTTTACTGCTTATTAATTAGTCAACTTTGATACCTCTGTCCAGCTCTACACGTAGAACTTAGTCAATTTGCACATTCAACGCATACATTAGCGACTGAATTAATTGTATTTTATCATATTTGTTTAAGCTTTTCCACACTTTTTTGCACTATTTTTTACTTTATTTTATTTATCGAATTACTTAACTCTATAATTCAGTATTTATCATGTTTTATCACATTTTTTACAACATGCGTATATACAAAACTTACAATAATATAATGTAAATCTATTTTATAGTTATCATTTAATCATTTTATTATCCCCTTAGTTCCTGACATATAAATAAAAAATCAACACTTACCAGATTGAAAGTGAATGCTCATCTGGCAGGGTTGATTCTTATGTGCTTATTATTAACTTTTCTCTTTTTAATGTTCTATAAAGGATTCTATAATTTTTTCAATATCTCCTTGAAACCTTATACAATGATTGTCACTTCATCCCCATCAGCGTCTTTAACTTCTACAAGCTTAAGTCCCTTATAACCTTTGAGTGCCACCTTAAGCACCTTGAAAAGTTCTAAAATTTCTTTTTGCTGATGAGGGGTTAGTGCACCTTTCCCTACAAATTTCATAGCTATTTTAAGCCCTACGCTCCCTAGCCATAGCGGAACTGGGATAAAATATTTATGCCCCTCACTTTTTACAATAACCCTCATAGTCTGTACTCCTACTCTATCACAATTCTAACGATATCGCCGTCAGCAGAATCTACACTTACAATTTCACCCATTACTTCACTATCTAGACAACTTACTATTGTCTCAATAAGTTCTTCTGTATTAACACCCTTTATATTCAGTGTATCTACTGGGAGTTTGCCCGTTACATTAAGAATTGCTTTGATTACTTTAATTGGTAATTGAATATTCACCTTATCTCCATCAGCACTCAATACCTTAACTCTTAGAAACTTATCTTCATAGCTCTTTGTTGATACAACAGGGGCACTTACATTCTCCAATGCCTCCATTAAGTCTTTTGCTTTATCTGCTGAGATTTTGCCTTCTTCAACCATTTTTAAAATACGTTTTACTTCTTCATTCATCATAGCCACTCCCTATCATCTCTTATTTTTTTAATTGACTGATTGCTTCATCAGCTGAAATTTCACCTTTTTCTAAGGCATCTAATAAATCATGTGTTGGTTTAGTCTGCTTTGCTTCTTTAGGGCTAAATCCTAAGCTTATAATCACTTCATCTAACTTAGCTCTCACAGTCGGATAAGAAATTCCTAATTCTTTCTCAACTTCCTTAATACTTCCTCTACATCTTATAAACGTCTCAATAAAGTAAAGCTGATCTGAAGAGAGATATTCAAATTTAGAAAGCTTAAAATCATTTTCAATCACAGTCTGGCAGCTCTGACATTTGAGTCTTTGTACTGTTAGTGGATTAGAACATACAGGACACTGACTAAGTACTTTGTGCATTGACTCACCTCTTTCTAATATTATTATATTCCGATTTTTTCATTTTGTAAATATATGAATTGAAAATATTTATAAATATAAATAACTAAATTAAATATATCAATATAAATATTAACATATTTAATTTATCATTCGTAGACATTAATTTAATCCTAAGTTTTTCCAAAACAAGCGAGTCCTGCTAAGCAACTTTCTATACGCAAAAAGGTAGTTTGTCTTTTACGCTTTTCATGTAAAGCTAAGATGCCTATTCTTTCAAGTAGCCTACCTAGCTCTAAGTAAGTATGTATTGTAATATGTTTTACTGTATAAAATTGATAAAGGTTAACTATAAGCAAAGAGTGGTCCAAGTAGTCATAAAAAGGCATTGTGCTTAATGTACCTACTAATCTTCCGTAAAGAATT
>NZ_JAVVQU010000072.1:0-7434 GCF_036655075.1 Niameybacter sp.
ATTTGAATATACGCGCTATATATGCTACCATTCAATTATAGATTATCTATATACTGTTTAGGAGGTCGCCCCATCTTATGGCAACAAATAATATTTATAAAATGAGCTTTTCTCAAGTCTATCCACACTATATTGTAAAGGCTGAAAAAAAGGGTCGTACAAAAGGTGAAGTAGATGAAATCATCTGTTGGCTGACTGGATATAGTCAAGATCAATTACAAGCACAAATAGAAAATCAAGTGGATTTTGAAAATTTTTTTTTAGAAGCATCTTGTTTAAATCCTGCCCGCAATCTTATTAAAGGCGTTGTTTGTGGCGTCAGAGTAGAGGAAGTTTCAGAACCTCTTATGCAAGAAATTAGATATCTTGATAAGCTCATTGATGAACTTTCTAAAGGTAAGGCTATGAATAAAATTCTGAGACAGTAGTCATGCCTACCCTCATAAAAATTTGAGAACGAGTGTCCAAGAATGTGTATATCTTGGAATAGTGCCCCTGTGAAGCTATCCTCTAGATCATGTTCAAGTAAATGTGAAATCATATCTACGGCTTCTGTTCCAGCATGATTACTCGTACCCTTACCAAACACGACTTCCAAATTTAATGGCTATAGAAAAGGATTTCAACCATGAATCAATCCAACTTATTTATACAAAATCAGTTACAGGAAATGACTATCTGTGTACATAGAGCACACCATACCCAATGTTCGGAGACTTGGAGTGCTTCCAATCTTACACTCCCTTTTAGCAGCATTGGTCTTATTGTTAAAGGTACAGGCATGATGCAAGTCAACGACACGACCTTATCTCCTAGCAAGGGGCAACTCTACTTACTCCCTGCCAATACCATTCAATCATTCTCTACACATCCCCATACACCTTATCAAAAATACTTTTGTCACTTTGATGCAAAATGTGGTGGGCTGGATCTATTTGAAATTATCCATACCCCTTTATGTATCGATGCAAAGCATATAGACCTTGTCACTGATTTGTTCACAGGAATGATTGGCTGCTTTCAAGAAACCAGTATCTCTTCAATGATTAAAGTTAAGCAGTATATGATAGATTTATTATGCTATTATCTAGAATGTTGTCCCACTCATCAGATTGAACTCACTCAGAAAAATTATAACACCCCATTGAATCATGCCATTCATTACTTAGAAAATCATATTCATGAAGAGGCTACTGTCAAAAAAATGGCTGAAATAGCTGGCTACCATCCTAATTATTTCACTAAACTATTTCAGCAAAACTTTGGTACTTCCCCAGTACAATTCATCGTTAGAAAAAAGACTGAGATTGCCAGTCAACAACTTTGTTCTACCCAACTGGCTATTTCTGTGATTGCTGAATCGCTAGGCTTTAACAACCAGTTTTATTTTTCTAATTTCTTTAAGAAGCAAACGGGTATGACCCCTACTGAATATAGAAATACTTTTGGTCAATCTCATCTATAAAGCCCTAACACTTGTGACGATATCTAGAAATAATGTCATTTTGAAGGGCTTTATTTAAGTAAATAAAGCGTGCTGAAAACCCACCTACGCGGACAATAAGATGTCTGTATGCCTCTGGGTTTTCTTGTGCTTGTATTAACTCTTCTACCTTAGTCGTATTACCTTGAAAGATCTGGCCCCCACCTGCTATAAATCTTCTAAGTATCATTTCTAATAAGGCTTCACTTCCCCATGAGGGGTCAAAGTCCCACATGGTTGATGCACCACCAGTAAATAATTCTGTTGGCATGCTTAAGTTTGAATTCATCGCTGCAGTAAGTCCACATGTCATAGATGAAGACTGAGGTGTAATGCCATGTGCTACCATTTTACCTGCATGCCCACCATCAGCTGTAGCACCTAGTATCTGCGCTGCTTCTACACCAAATGTAAAGGTCAGCACCATAGGTAATGCTGTTCCACCCAAACGGTTGGTATAACTGCTATAGGCCTCACACACTGTTGTCATGACTCTTGAGGCAAATGCATCTGCTTCTTCATTTTGTTGGCCATATTTAGGAATGTTTTGTAATCTTAAACGGAGCAATTCATTATTTTTAAAGTCCGTTTCTAATGCATGGATTAATGCTTCTGCTGTACATAGCTTATCTTCAAAAACTGCTTTCTTCACTGCGAATAATGCATCTGCTGCATTAGGCAATCCTATAGGTGCACTTCCGTAGTTATGGTAACGCACACCACCATCATGCATATTTCTTCCTGTTGTCAGACAATCATCTAGCATACTTGAAAGTAAGTAAGCAGGTCTTGACTTTGCATCCTCTTCACTAAAGACATCTTGTGTACGGAAGAAAATATGAATCATTCTAAAAACTTCTTTCTCAAAATCCTTGTAGAAATCTTCGAACTGCGTAAATGCAATCAATCCTTTAAACTGGGTTGATTGAAGCTGGTTGCCTGTTACAAGACACTTTCCACCGGTAATGGCTAACTCTACAAGCTTGGGAATGTTATGCCATCCGTTGAACAAATAGTCACTATTCATACCTTGTGGTGAGATCTCCATACAGCCACCACATGCATAATCTGTTGCATCACTATAGCGCACACCACTATTCATCATTGCTTTAATAATGGCTTCATCACTTAAGATCTGTGCACGATTATTCCCTTCTTTAAGATACTTGGCACAAAGCTTAATATACGCTTCGGGTGGATTTTTAGGCATACGAGGGTAGAGTAATGGGTGGGTAATATTCATATCCATTATAGATTCAATCATGATGTAAGTTAATAGATTGACGGCAGATGTACCATTTTTATGAGAGCCCCCAATGGAAATCGTGATTCCCCATCCGTCCATAGTGTGTACACTTTCATCAAAACGCAAGAATAATTCATCAATCAGCACACGTGCTTCTTCTAAAGTACAAATGCCTTTTTCCAAGTCGCTTTCTAAATAAGGCCATAAATAATAATCTAATCTCCCAGGACTATTGCCGCCATAAGGATTTTCACTAAGCACCATAATATGTTGGAAGTAGTATGCTTGCACCGCCTCCTTAAAAGTAGTTGCTGGATACTCTGGAACCCTTTCGCAAATTGCAACTTTGTCCAGCCTATTCATTTCTTTTAACCTTTCAATGTGCTTTTGATTCCACTGTGTTATGGCATCTAATACAATTAAAACACCTGTATAAAATTGCTGTGATTTTTCATCTTTAGTATTTTTTAGGCTTGTTGTATACATTTGGCGCATTCCAGATACACCATGGGTAAGTATCCTATCCCATAGCCACGCAATATGTCCTCTTGAGCCTCCTGCAGAAAAAAATTGGTTGTGACACATTTCATTATAAAATGCAAATTCATCATGTACTTTTTTAAATGGACCACTTAGGCAATCTAAATCTTTAGCCCCTACTTCCACATCTTTTGATCTTCCCCAATACACCCTCCCAATGATGTCATCATAGTCTTCAATATAGACCTCCTGGTTGACTAAGGCGTAGTGTGTTGCTCTTGCAATTTTTTCCCACTGTGGCAGTTCACTATAAAGGTTAACGGCTGCATCATGTAAATTGGCTTGGTAGTTATTTTCTGGCGGTCTTTTCCCCTTTTGGGCACATAGTTTTTCCAACATAATCGTTCTTTCTGATTTTGGCATAATTGCTCTCTCCTTATACTTATCCCTCTATTTTTTTAAAATTATCGTGTTTAATCGTTGCATGGTTTCTTGACTAGGTGCCTCAAGATGTTTTGCCTCATAATCAAGTCCTAGACTCTCATATTTTGTCTGTCCCATTTTGTGAAAGGGGAGTAGTTCTAGAGGTATCTCTTTATTTATATGTTTTACGAAGTTGGTAATTGCTTCAATATCCTTGTCATGATCATTAATATCCGGAATAACCGGTACACGTACGATAATATTTTTCCCACGCTTAATGAGCTGCTCTACATTGGAAAGGCACCGTGCATTATCAGCCCCAACATATTGTTTATGTTTGAGGGAATCCATCATCTTGATATCGTATAAGAATAAATCCACATGCGGAAGGATACGTTCAAAATGCTCCCACTTAACATTTCCAGCTGTCTCGATCGTTACATGGAGACTATTTTGCTTACATGCACGAAGTACTGCTTCTAAAAAGTCAATTTGTAGTAGGGCTTCTCCTCCTGAAAAAGTAACCCCTCCATTAGATGTTTTGTAGAACTCAACATCCTTCATGACTTCTTCCATGACTTCTTCCACAGTCATGGTCACACCCGCCATAGAGAGTGCTTTTGTCATACAATGACTCGCACATGCCCCACATGTTTTACATTTTGTTCGATCTAACAGATGTTCTCCATTCTCTAAAGTATGTACCCCCTCTGGGCAACGCTCAATACACTCCTTACACTGCATACACTTTTCGCTGAAAAACATCAACTCTTTATGGTGTTTGAGTGACTCTGGGTTATGGCACCAAAAGCATTGTAGTGAACATCCTTTCAAAAAGACCGTCGTTCGAATGCCTGGACCATCATGTACACATAACCTTTGAATATCAAATACTGTACCTGAAATCATCGTTACTTTCTCCTTCTATTGCGCCCTTGTGATAGGTTTAATATATCAAGAATCCTGCTTATTCTACATACGTTTTTCTCCTACAAATATATAATTTTGTAACATAGATTTTATGTCTTACCATTTATCTATTTTTTGTCCATTACACAACTTTAAACCAAGCTACATATACTACAAATGAGCTAGCTTGTTGATTTAAATTTTATAGTGGGAGGAAACCTTATGGAACTTAGTCAAGCCATTAAGATGAAACAATGGTGTGCGTTGCCTCTTAGTTTTGAAGCAAATGAGGGACAAATCGAAGAAAAAGTAAAGTTTTTAACAAGGGGTAAAGGCTATCAAGTATTTTTTGCACCAGATGAAGTGATTTTGACACTTTGGAGGGTCAATGAAAAAGAAGAAAAAGAAAGTTGTGTATACACTTACTTGAAAATTAAGCTTGAAGGGGCAAAGACGGATGTATCCCTCGTTGGAGAAAATAGATTAGAAGGCAACGTGAACTATTTTAAGGGAGAAGATACTGGAAAATGGATTGCTCATGTGGCACGATACGAAAAAATAAAATATCAAGCAGTTTATCCAGGAATTGATGTCGTTTATTATGGACAGGGGCAAGCACTTGAACACGACTTCTTGGTTCAGCCTCATGTAGACCCCAGTCAGATTCGTTTGCGTTTTGAGGGGGCAGAGAAAGTAGAAAGAGATGCTAAGGGGCATTTATGCATTCAAACACAACTTGGAGAAGTAAAGCTCTTAAAGCCAAAAGCTTATCAGGAGATTGAGGGCGTACAGAAGGCAATAGAAAGTGACTATGCAATCAATCAAGCTGGAGAAGTAGGTTTTACTTTAGGTGAATATGATCGAGACGTACAACTTCAGATAGACCCACTCATCACGTATGCCACTTACCTTGGTGGAAGTGCTAATGACAGGGCAAATGGCATAGCAATTGATAGTTTAGGCAATGCCTATGTTGCAGGGTATACTGCATCCTATGATTTTCCAATAACACCAGGCGCTGTAGGTGGGGTTTATAATGGGAGCACGGATGTATTTATAACCAAGCTGAATGCGGATGGAACGGGATTGATCTATTCAACCTATCTAGGTGGGAGTAATGGTGACTGGGGGATTGATATAGCAGTAGATGGAACAGGCAATGCCTATGTCACAGGATGGACAAAATCTTCTGATTTCCCAACGACACCAGGCGTCTATGGCCCTAGTTATATAGATATAGATCAAGAAGATATCTTTGTAACAAAGCTCAGTACAGATGGCGCAGCTTTAGTCTATTCAACGTACTTGGGTGGAACAGGTCGAGATGTGGCACAAAGTATAGCCATAGATGGAGCAGGCAATGCTTATGTTACGGGTTGGACTTTTTCTACTGATTTTCCACTAACACATGGTTCTTTAACTGGATGGTATGATGGTTTTGTAACCAAGTTGAATGCAGATGCAACACAACTGATCTATTCAACGTCTCTATCTGGAGCTGGACAGGATGTACCACAAGGAATCGTTGTAAATAGTACGGGCTATGCCTATGTCACAGGATGGACCACCTCAAACGATTTCCCAACAACGCCAGGTGCCTATAGTACTTCTTTGGCAGGCGGTAAAGAGGCGTTTGTTACCCAGGTGAGTGCAGATGGATCAGCTTTAGTGTATTCAACGTATTTGGGTGGAAGTGGTGATGATACAGCCAGTGGCATTGCAATAGATAGTACGGGAAGTGCCTATGTTACAGGAAGTACTACCTCAAATAATTTCCCAACAACCGCAGGTGCTTATGATTCTTCTTATAATGGCGCCACTGATGTGTTTATAAGTAAGCTAGATGCAGCAGGTGCTAACTTACTGTATTCTACGTATTTTGGTGGAAGTAGCGTGGATTATGGCGGGAAAATAGGTTTAGATGCAGTGGGCAACATTTATGTTATGGGAAGTACCCTCTCCCGTGATTTTCCAACAATAGTAGTCGCTTATGATCCATCTTATAATGGGGGATATGATGGCTTTTTGGCCAAGTTTGATGCAAGTGGCACAAAGTTATTGTATTCAACTTATATAGGTGGGAGTGGGGATGATTCCCCTTATGGAATGGCAGTAGATGGCTTAGGAAATGTGTATATCACAGGTGCCACAACATCAACTGATTTCCCAACAACGATAGGTGCATATGATAAGACTTATGGTGGGAATGAGGATGCATTTATCCTAAAATTTGGTACAATAATCCCTGTAGAACCAGATATGGCACTCCCTATCGTAATAAACTCATCACTCTCAAGTAATGACGGATCAATGGGGATAACGTTTACTGTGTTAACACCTAATTTTTCGAAAAATATTTTGTTAACTTTATCTATTCAAATCAATAGTGCAGGCGTACTAGGAACACTCTTTTTATCTCAGATTGTCGTTGCTGATGGTAGTGCTTATCTATTTGAAGTACTACTACCTATTGGCACAGAAATTGTTTCAGTAGGCGCACAATATCTAGTTGTAGAATAGAATCTACGTAAAATGTATAGCCTTATTATATCCTACTTCAGAGGTAGGTAAGAATACGTATTTATGGTACCGACATTATCTATGGCTGGAACTGTTTGAGCCACCCTACAAGTCGTAGCTCCATTAGAATTTTGTTTATACGGTGTACAACTGCAATTGTTGTTATTAGTTTTTACTCTCGAACAATTACTGCCCGCTTCACGATCACCATCATCCTCTGAATAATCTGCACTAATATAAACCTGTTTACTCATATTATGTTATCTCCTTTATAATTCTAAATAGTATTACTAAATTGCAAACGGAATAAATAGCCCAACACAACCACACCTTCTAACTTCATTGCTAGTTATCTACGTGGTCATGTTGGGCT